>NZ_CDLUDY010000109.1:0-9663 GCF_975968855.1 Petrachloros mirabilis | reverse complement strand
GCTTTTTTGGAGCAGATTCGCGATGTGATTCAATTCGAACAATGCCTCGTTGATCGCGCTAACTCCAATCCAGGCGTCATAGATGAGGAACTCCTGGTAGAAGCAAAAGAACTTGGATTTTCAGACGAGCGTATCGCCCAGCTTACCGGAACCTCGGCTGCCTCCGTGAGGGAGCAGCGGACTGCACAAGCCGATGGAAAGCGTTCGTTAACCTACAAGAGGGTCGATACTTGCGCCGCCGAGTTTGAGGCCCATACCCCGTATCTCTACTCCACCTACAGCAGCGAATGCGAAGCGCGCCCGACCGACCGAAAGAAGGTCATTATCCTCGGAGGTGGCCCCAACCGCATCGGACAGGGCATTGAATTCGATTATTGCTGCGTGCATGCCTCGATGGCACTACGCGAAGAGGGCATCGAGACGATCATGGTGAACTGCAATCCGGAGACAGTCAGCACCGATTACGATACCTCCGATCGGCTCTACTTCGAGCCGTTGACCGAGGAAGATGTTCTGAACATCGTCCAGCGTGAGCAGCCGCTTGGCGTGGTGCTCCAATTCGGGGGGCAAACGCCCCTTAAGCTTGCCATCCCTTTGTCGAAGGACGGAGTACAGATTTTAGGAACAAGCCCGGATGCCATCGACCGAGCCGAGGATCGGGAACGGTTTCGCGATCTTCTGAATAAGCTCGGACTTCGGCAGGCCGACAGCGGAATGGCCCGGTCGGTAGATGAGGCGGTTGCGATTGCTTCAAAGATTAGCTACCCCGTGATGGTTAGGCCCTCCTATGTACTTGGTGGGCGATCCATGCAGATTGTTTATGACGAATCCGGCTTGTTGGCATACATGGGGTCGGCGGTCAAGGCCTCTCCCAAACATCCCGTGCTGATCGATAAGTATCTGTCTGATGCAATCGAAGTCGATGCTGATGCCATCTGCGACGGTCGGCAGGTCGTTGTTGCCGGCATCATGGAACATATCGAAGAGGCAGGTGTACATTCAGGGGATTCAGGTTGTTCACTCCCGCCATACTCGCTTGATGAGACTCTTGTGGAGGAGATTCGGCGTCAGATGACCGCCTTGGCGCTCGAACTCGGTGTCGTCGGATTGATGAATGCCCAATTTGCCGTTAAAGATCGGATAGTCTATGTCTTAGAAGTGAATCCCAGAGGATCGCGGACCGTTCCCTTCGTGAGTAAAGCCATCGGAGTTCCGTTGGCGAAGCTGGCGATGAAAGTCATGGTGGGAAAGACCCTGGACGAACTTGGCTTTACAGCGGCCAAGAAGCCGACTCATTTATCGGTTAAGGAATCCGTGTTTCCGTTTAACAAATTTCCTGGAGTCGATGTGTTGCTTGGTCCAGAAATGAAGTCAACCGGAGAGGTAATGGGGATCGATGCCGACTTTGGTTGGGCATTTGCCAAGTCGCAAGCGGGTGCTGGAGCGACACTCCCGAGAGGAGGAACGGCCTTGATTAGCGTGAAAGAAGCCGATCGATCCGCGGCCCTTGATGTAGCAGTGCGGCTTCATAAACTAGGGTTTACTCTGCAGGCCACCAGCGGTACTGCGGCATTCTTGCGGGAGAACGGGTTGGAAGTCGGGACGGTGCGAAAAGTGACAGAGGGGCGACCCCACATCGTTGATATCATCAAGAACGGGGAAGTCGCGCTCGTCGTCAATACAGTGGGAACAGCTGCTTCGCACGAGGATTCACTTTCCATTCGCCGGGAGGCCCTGAACAAAGGCCTGGCCTACTACACGACGATGAGGGGAGCCCGCGCAGCCGTGATGGGCATCGAGGCTATGATCAGGAACGAACTGACGATCCGCTCGCTTCAAGAGTATCATCAATCGTAACAGAGGAATAACGGACCATGCCGACACCGATTACGAAGAAAGGATACGAGGCACTCAAGGCCGAACTGGATCGCCTTCGCAAGGTGGAACGTCCGCAGGTTATCGAAGCGATTGCCGAAGCCAGATCGCATGGGGATTTGAGTGAAAACGCGGAATATGATGCTGCGAAGGAGCGGCAGGGGTTTATCGAGTCGCGTATCGTCGAGATTGAAACTAAACTGGCCGATGCGCGGGTCGTCGAGATCGCCGGACGTGTCTCGGACACGGTGGTGTTCGGGGCCACCGTGCAGCTCATTGAGCAAGAGTCACAAAGCAGGCGCCAGTACACACTCGTTGGACAGGACGAGGCGGATATGAAATTCAATCGAATCTCCATCCAATCGCCAGTCGGCCGTGCATTGATCGGGAGGCGTGTCGGCGATTTCGTGGAAGTCAAAACTCCTGTCAAGACGGTGGAGTACGAAGTCGTGGAGATCAAGTTCGAGGAATTCTAGCGTGCTGCAACCCCTCGGGCTCGTCACGTTGCTGACCGATTTCGGCGAGAGAGATTGGTTTGTGGCGAGCATGAAGGGTGTGATTCTCTCAATCAATCCTTCGGCTACGATTGTCGATCTGAGCCATCAAATCCCCTCCCACGCCGTTGAAGATGGCGCCTATGTGCTGCAATCCTGTTATCGTTATTACCCCTCCGGTACCATCCATGTCGCTGTCGTTGATCCTGGAGTAGGCAGCACGAGACGTCCGATTTTGGTCAGGACTTCCCGCTATTATTTTTTGGCCCCTGACAATGGCCTACTCTCGTACATATTCGAGCAAGAGACCGATATCGAGATCCGGGAGCTTGAAAACAAACAGTTTCGGCTTGACGCTGAGGGACGTACGTTTGACGGACGAGACGTATTTGCTCCCGCCGCAGCATGGTTAACCAAACATCAACTCTTTGCTTCATTTGGCCGTGTTCTCGAAGAATCCCGAAAATTTGCTATCCCAAGCCCTCGATGGGAGCAGCAGGCCTTGCGCGGCGAAGTTGTCTATATTGATCAATTTGGCAATCTCATCACAAACCTGACGAGCCGGCACGTGCAAGAGGTACGAGACGTCTCCAAACGTGCCGATCCGTTCATTCGAGTCGGCGGGAACGTCATCGAGGGAATGGTTGGTAGCTACTCGGAAGGAGTGGAAGGCGCGCCACGGGCGCTGATCAACAGCGATGGCCGGTTGGAAATCTTTATCAAGGAGTTCAGTGCCAGTGCGCGTCTTCGTGTCGCACGGCATGAGACTGTAGTGCTCGGCTGAGACTGCTTGTCTCTTTCGGATGACTTTTCTGGATGGACAACGTCAAAGCGTAGCGAGGACAAGTCGCACGAGGCCTATAATGTCTTCTGTGCCTGATGCGGGAGTGATTCGGTTGACCAGTCGATTGTATCCGGCCTCTACGGCGACACGTGCCTTCCATGCTGCGGATGGGCGAAGGTTCCAGCTTAAGCTTCCCCTGCCGCCGATCTTTTCATAATCGATCAGGCCGTCACTGGAGCGAGAGTTCCCGTAATTGCCGGAAGCGCTAATATATAACCGTCTGTTCTTCTTGTATTGCAGGGTGAGTGAAGCGGATGGACT
Organism: Petrachloros mirabilis; assembly: GCF_975968855.1. Taxonomy (NCBI): domain Bacteria; kingdom Bacillati; phylum Cyanobacteriota; class Cyanophyceae; order Synechococcales; family Petrachlorosaceae; genus Petrachloros; species Petrachloros mirabilis. The sequence goes on along the minus strand of NZ_CDLUDY010000109.1, from coordinate 6,189 downwards.
GTTGATCCTCAGGCCTGACCAATCATCCGTCTCTTGGCGATATCCTAGAGTCGGCATCACGGTAAAATCCTCCAGAGGACGGAAAACACCGGCCAGCAACTGATTTCTGACCGTGCGGTTCACCTCTCCTTGCAAGAGATCGCGGTTGACTGTGTAGCTGGACGAAAGCCTGATATTCCAATGCAACCTCTGATAGGCCAGCGAACTTTCAAATATATGGGAGCGAGTCTGCTGTACCGCCTGGTCGGCCGTCACTTGGGTATTTCTGCTGAATTCATTTGCATAGCGCAACTTCAATTCAGGCCATGATGGCCTGGCCAAGGCGAGACCAATCTGGCCGTACGTCCGTTCCAATCTTGGTTTGGTTGGATCTCCGTCTACATTGTTCAACCGGTTCCCGATGGAGCTTTTTACATTTATCCATCCCTCCCTCCACTCGCCCCAGAGTTCTCGATCTTCCTGATCGGGTGTTTGAAGGTACGCCTGACCGGCATGGCGGTAACGGATTCCATAGCTAAAGCCATCGTCCTTCCGTGTGAGACCAAATCGCACCATTCGGTCTGAGTCATGATACCGAGTGTCACCGGGGATTGTGGCTGCGAGCCAGCTTTTTCCCCCCTGGGCAGTGGCAATTTCTGCATCCGTCGAAAAAGCGCCGTTGAACCAGGTCGTATTGGCAAGGAGACCATTCGATCGACGGTATTCGGTCTCGGGAACGAGATCGCGAAGGCGTTGGGCAGCGGCCGGAGCAGCACTGGTGGTGGATCTGAGGTGCGTTTCAAAAATCGGGTGTGGCTGGCTCACGTTTGAGACCGGTCCGGCAGCAGCGTTGTCGGGATACTGAAATGACCAGGGTTGATCGGTTGATTCGAGATGCGGTGATTCAGCGGCGAGGGCCAGAATCTGGCTATCAACGAGGGACAGAAGCAGACTGATTGTCAGAAGAACGAACTTCAAAAATCCTCCTGATCGCTCCAGTCAAAGAGAAGTCTAGCATCCAGGACATACTTGTCTAATGCCTCAATCCTTCGAACATTTTCGCCGAGTGTCCCTGTCTCGATCGCTAGGGAAATGACGAGGGAGTAGGACTACTTATTGGTATCCAGGCGTTCCGTGACCGAACGAATTGCGTTTGCCACGATAGAAACCATGCGAGTTAGCGTTTTAGGGTCAATAGAGAGAGGGGGCATCATCACGATGATATGTCCCAAGGGGCGAAGGAGAAGGCCTCGTCGTTTTGTCTCCTCTGCGATCTTGTGGCCGATTCTGGATTCCGGTCGGTAGGGTGTCTTCTCATGACGATTTTGAACGAGTTCTATGCCGGTCATGAATCCCGCCTGCCGGATGTCTCCCACGTGCGGCAGATTGCGAAGCGGCAGCAGGAGCTTGGTAAGGAGCTTCGTCTTAGGCCGCAGGCGCGCGAGTGTCTTCTCCTTTCGGAAGACGTCGAGGTTTGCCAAGGCGACAGCACAACCGAGCGGATTGCCGGTGTAGCTATGGCCGTGGAAAAAAGTTTTGAATTCCTCGTAGCGTCCCAGAAAGGCTCGATAGATCTCTTCCGTAGCGAGGGTTGCCGCCAGGGGCATGTAGCCACCCGTCAATCCCTTGCTGACGGCCAGGAGGTCGGGTGTGACGCCTTCCTGCTGGCAGGCGAACATCTTTCCTGTGCGACCGAATCCCGTGGCAACTTCATCGGCGATCAATAGGACCCGATATTTCGTGCAGAGATCGCGAATCTGTGAAAGGTAGCCGGGCGGTTGTACGATCATCCCTGCCGCAGCCTGAATAATGGGTTCGATAATGAAGCCCGCCAAGTCACGATGACGCGCTTTGAGGATCGTTTCGATAGGCTCAAGGCAAGCGATTCGGCAAGAGGGATGGGTCAATTTGAGGGGGCATCGATAACAATACGGGGGATCCGCTTCCAAAGTTGGAAAGAGTAACGATTTAAACCGTGCATGAAAAAGTTCGATGTTGCCGACGCTGACGGCCCCGATCGTGTCGCCGTGGTAGGCCATTTTCAGATGAAGAAATCGATTCTTGGGGCCCGCGTTTGGATCGGATTGCTGCCAATACTGAACAGCCATTTTCAAGGCTACTTCAACTGCTGTTGAACCGTCGTCTGAATAGAAAACTCGACTGAGCCCCTTTGGCGCGATGCGGATAAGCTGTCGCGCGAGCCTGATCGCGGGTGGATTTGAAAGCCCGAGGAGTGTTGAATGAGCTATCTGACCGGTCTGGCGTTTGAGAGCTCGATCCAGTATGGGATGTCTATGGCCGTGGAGGTTGACCCAGATAGATGAGGTTCCGTCGAGGTAACGGTTTCCGTCGGTATCGATGAGGTACGGCCCCGTGCCTCGTTCGATAATCAGCGGTTCTACCTGTTCCCATTTCTTCATTTGGGTGAAAGGATGCCAGAGGTATCGTCGGTCCCAGTTGCTAAGGGGCGCAGTGGTTTTTTTCTTTTTCACGCGGTGGATGCCGTGCGGAAATAATTCAGGAAGTTGAGGGTGAAAACCCGTGAGCGATTGTTGTCCGGCGCGGATTATACGAGGGGTTGTTTGCTTTGACAACCTGGGGGCCAGTTACTATAATGAACCGATTTTATTGAAGAAATGAGCTAGGATTTGCAAAATCTGATACGCAATTTTTCGATTATCGCCCATATCGATCACGGCAAATCAACCCTCGCTGACCGGTTCCTAGAAATCACAGGCGCTGTCACTGCCCGAGAGGCCAAAGAACAGATCCTCGATGCCATGGATCTGGAACGTGAGCGGGGGATTACGATCAAGGCCCACGCGGTAGCGATCCGTTACAAGGCTAAGGATGGGAAGACTTATGCCTTGCATCTGATCGATACCCCGGGGCACGTCGATTTCACATACGAAGTCTCTCGAAGCTTGGCTGCCTGTGAGGGGTCGCTCTTGCTAGTCGATGCCACCCAAGGGGTTCAAGCGCAAACCATAGCCAACGTCAATCTGGCGATGGCGAACAAGCACGTCATCATTCCGGTCATTAACAAAATAGACCTGGCCAGTGCCGACGTGGAAAACACGAAACATTCCATCTCGGAAGTATTGATGCTGGAGGCCAGTGACGCGATGCCCATCAGCGCCAAAGAAGGGCGCGGAGTCCCCGAAGTGCTTGAAGCGATTATCGAACGAATTCCGCCTCCGTCTGGTGATCCGAACGCTCCCCTCAAAGCGCTGATTTTTGATTCCTGGTTCGACAATTACCAAGGGGTGATCGTGTTGACCAGAATCATCGATGGGACAGTTCGTCCCGGCATGAAGATTAAAGTAATGTCTAACGGGCGAACATTCGAAGTGATGGAAGTCGGGCAGTTTACGCCCAAACGGGTAAAGAAACAGGAATTATTGACGGGTGAGGTTGGGTACCTCAGCGCCAATATGAAGGAAGTCGCGGACGTCAAGATCGGTGACACCATCACCGATGCTGTTGTGCCAACCAGTGAGCCGTTCCCTGGCTACAAGGAGGCAAAGCCGCTGGTCTTCTGCGGGCTCTATTCGACGGATACTGCGAAGTACGAAGACTTGCGGGACGCATTGGTCAAATTGCGGCTGAACGACTCCTCGTTCGTCTACGAACCGGAAACCTCGCTGGCGTTGGGTTTTGGATTCCGCTGCGGGTTCCTTGGCCTGCTCCACATGGAGATCATCCAGGAACGGTTGGAGCGGGAATACGGTCTGACCTTGATCACGACAGCGCCGACGGTGGTCTATCGGGTAACGACGACCAAGGGAGAGGTATTGGAAATTGACAATCCCGCCGACTTGCCTCCGCCGAACAACATAGTACGGTTCGAAGAACCATTCATTCTGGCCACGGTTATCACGCCGGAGCGTTACATGGGGGCAATCTTACAGTTGTGCCAAGAACGCCGGGGGATCCAGCGCAGCATTCATTTCCTCGATCCCACACGCGTCTTGATCAGCTATGAAATGCCTCTGAACGAAGTGATTCTGGATTTCTTCGACAAGCTGAAATCTCGGACACAAGGCTATGCCTCGTTGGATTACGAATTGCTTGGTTATCGCGAATCAGATCTCGTCAAACTTGATATTCTCCTCAACGCGGAGGCTGTCGATGCGCTGTCGTTCATCACCCATCGGGATCGTGCCTATCCCCGAGGCCGCCAGTTAGCCGAAAAGATGAAAGAGTTGATTCCGAGGCAGATGTTCGAGATCGCTATTCAGGCGGCCATCGGCAACAAAATCATTGCGCGCGAAACGATCGGGGCCATGAAGAAAAACGTTACGGCGAAGTGCTACGGGGGAGACATCACGCGAAAACGGAAATTGCTCGAAAAGCAAAAGGAAGGGAAAAAGCGGATGAAAGCGGTCGGCAGTGTGGAAGTGCCGCAGGAAGCGTTCCTGGCGATTTTGAAAGTCGGTGATGAATGAGCATGGATCCGAACATTCCCAGTTCCGACGAGCTGGCTTCACGTACCGAAGAGAGGGCGGGAGAGCATGCGTCGGCAGGTTCTCGGGTGGACAAAAAATCCGTGTTCCGCGAATACGCGGAAGCGATCGTGGTTGCTATGCTCTTGGCCTTTGCTATCCGCATGTTTGTCGTACAGGCCTTCAAGATTCCATCTGGGTCCATGATTCCAACGCTCCTGATCGGTGACCACATTCTTGTCAGCAAGTTGTCGTATGGAATTCAGTGGCCAACCGACTGCAAGCTCCAGATGGCGCTTCCTCCATTTAACTGTTATGCCTCGTATACACTCATTGAATTCGGGAAACCACAGCGAGGAGACATTATCGTGTTCCGTTTTCCGGAAGACGAGGAAAAAGATTTTATAAAGCGCATTGTCGGCATTCCCGGGGATAGCGTGCAGATCAAGGACAAGGTGGTGTTCGTCAACGGGATGCCGCTCGACGACGAGGCCTTCACGCAACGCATTGATCCCGGCGTCATCGATGGGACAATCAATCCGCGTGATAATTTCGGGCCGGTGATCGTACCGGAAGGGGCCTATTTCGTGATGGGGGACAATCGCGATCAAAGTTTGGACAGTCGATTTTGGGGCTACGTGCGCGAAGAGAAGATTCGGGGTAAAGCCTTTCGTATCTATTGGTCGTGGAGCGGGCAGGGGCAATGGAAGGATTGGGTCCGATGGGAACGGTTCGGAAAAGCGATTCAATGAAGAGAGCGGGACGAATGGCCGCATCACCTGAGCGCGGCTACGGTGACAAACCGACTGCGAGGGAATTGCGCAAGCGCATCCAGCAATTTCCGCAGGCCTCCGTCCTGGTCCTCGGTGATTTGATCCTTGACCATTATATTTGGGGCCGCGTAAGCCGAATTTCTCCGGAGGCCCCGGTACCGGTCGTCCACGTGGAATCCGAGTCAGTCAGACTCGGCGGAGCCGCCAACGTGTTCAACAATATCTTGGCGCTTGGAGGGAAGGTTGACCTCTGTGGGATGATTGGTTCAGACGAGGCAGGACGTATCCTTCTTAAAGAATTGGGAGGAAAGCGGTCAGGCCGTGGAGGAATCGTCATCGATCAGGAACGGCCAACGATCAAGAAGTCGAGGATCGTTGCGCACAATCAGCAGATTGTTCGTTACGATGTCGAGCGGAAAGGCGAACTGAAACCACACCTTCAGAAGCGCATCTTGCGCTATGTGGAATCACGGCTGCGTGAACTGAACTGTCTGGTCGTCTCGGACTATGCGAAGGGGGTTGTGACTGCTGGATTGATGGCTGAATTGACTCGGTTGGCAGCCTTGCGGAGAATTCCCGTCATTGTGGATCCTAAAGTCGAACATTTTGGGTTTTATAAAGGGGTAACGCTCATTACGCCGAACAATCTTGAGGCGACGCAGGCTGCGGGCCTCCACGGTGATGGTGATCAGACGATCCAAGAAGCCGGTGAGATCATCCGGCAGCGGCTCGGCTGTCAGGCTGTGCTCGTGACCCGCGGCGAAAAAGGGATGAGCCTTTTCGAAAAAGACGGGGCTGCTTGGCATATTCCCGCGCAAGCCAGGCAGGTCTATGATGTGACCGGTGCCGGTGATACGGTCGTCGGCACGTTGGCTCTCGCACTCTCTTCGGGGGCCTCGATGAGAGAAGCGGCGACGTCTTGTCTGCTGAGGCCTTCGGCCGAGCCTGCTGCACTGTTGCTGCCGCGGGTGTCGAACAGGCTTCCGCTCGTG
>NZ_CDLUDY010000108.1:0-2800 GCF_975968855.1 Petrachloros mirabilis | reverse complement strand
GCGAATTATACTGGCCTGACGCGGAGATTTGCAAACCAGCGCCACCTGGCCGGATAGACGGTCTACAGGAAACACCAAGAGGGAAATCGCACTATGGCAGATCAGACTGCACCCCCAATGACTCCGGCACCGTCCACTCCTACTTCACAGCCAGAGACGCTGCCTCCCTTAACAGATCATCTTCAATATTGGAAGACCGATGCCAGGGAACTCAAGACGTTTCGTGGCCACTCGCATGGAGTATGGACAGTCGCCTTTGCACCGGACGGCCAGACCCTGGCTAGCGCCGGAGTCGACCGGCTCGTTCGTATTTGGGACATTGAAACCGGCCGGCTGCTCCGTTCCCTTCGTGGCCATACCCACGATGTTCGCGCAGTTGTTTTCACCCCAGACGGGCAAACCCTTGCGTCCGGAAGCGAAGACCGCACGATTCGACTGTGGAATCCCAAAACCGGCGAGCCCCTGAAGCTCTTGTTTACACGTTACGACCATAACGTGTGCAGCCTCTCCCTCTCGCCAGACGGGTTGATGCTCGCTCGCGGGAGCCATAACAAGGACATTAAAATCTGGGAAGTCACAACCGGCACCGAGTTGATGACACTCCTGGGGAAAGACCAGTACGATCACCACTGGTCGGTCTGTGTCGCCTTCTCACCGGACGGCATTCATCTCGCCAGCGGTACCGATATCGGAAAAATCAAAATCTGGGAAGTGCTGCCGAGCGGGGAAGAGAAGGTGCTTCACAACGGTCATTGGAAGGAAGACGAAGTCGACTCGACCGAAACCCGCGGGTATTTCATCGAAGACGACGGAGGATTCCAAAAGCCAATGGACTATTGGATCGGGGCAATGACCTTTACGCCGGATGCGAAATACCTCATTACAGGCAGTCGTGATCAGACGATTAAGATGTTCGAGATGCCGACCGGCCTCGAATACAGGACCATCAAGGGACATTCGGGTTGGGTTCGCTCGCTAGTCGTGACTCCAGACAGCAAGGTACTCATCAGTTCAGGGGATGACAATACGATCCGCTTCTGGGATCTTTCGAACGGCCGATGTTTCCGTACGATCAAGGGACATACAGGGGGCGTTCGCTGTATCGCCCTCTCTCCGGATGGGCGAAGGCTGGCTAGTGCATCATGGGATCGGACAGTCAAGCTCTGGGAGGGCGGGGCGGAGCCGACAGAGTAAGTTACGTGTCGTCTTCTGTTTCGGCCTCCTCTTTTGCCGACGGAATCCCGTAGCGTTTGCACTTTTCCCAGAGGGCTTTGCGGGAGAGGCCGAGGATCTTCGAAGCAGTGGTGCGACTTCCCTCGGCACGCTCCAACACCGACACGATATACTCCTTCTCAAATTCCTCGCGGGCTGAAGCCAGAGACGTCATCGGCCGCTCCGACCGCTTTTGCCCAGAAAGACCCTCGTTGCAGAACCCGCAGGAGTCTTGCGGTACCCCCCCGGTAAAAGGACAGGACTGAAATCCGCAGAGATCGGCAGGCTGAACCGACTGCTGGTCGCGACCCAACGCCACACCCCGTTCCACCATATTTTCAAGTTCACGCACGTTTCCAGGAAACGAATATCGCAAGAGCAGTTCGCGCGCGGCCGGCGAGAACCCTTTCAGCTTTTTATTCATCTTTGTCGAGCAGGTCTGCAAGACGTGTTCGGCGATCACGAGAATGTCTTCCTGACGGGCCCGCAGCGGGGGGATCACCACCTGCACGACGTTCAACCGATAGAACAGGTCCTCACGAAAGCGTCCTTGTAACACCTCTTTGCGAAGATCCTTTTGCGTCGCGCACACCACGCGGACATCGACATCGATCGTGTCATTGCCTCCCACCCGTTCGAACTTTCTTTCTTGTAACACCCGCAGGAGTTTCACTTGGACGACTGGAGAGATCTCCCCTATTTCATCGAGGAACAATGTTCCTCGATGGGCCATTTCGAATCGCCCTCTGCGCTGACGCAAAGCCCCGGTAAACGCCCCCTTTTCGTGGCCGAATAGTTCTGCTTCCAACAGCGTTTCCGGCAGGGCTGCGCAGCTCACCTTGATAAGCGGGTACTGGCTCCGCGGGCTGTTCTGATGGATCGCATTTGCGACCAGCTCTTTCCCCGTGCCGCTTTCACCAAGAATTAAAATCGTCGAGTCCGTACTGGCGACAGTTTTGATCTTGTCAAGGACGGCGCGCATTTGGCTGTTTGTCCCAAGAATCCCGTTGAAGCAGAACTTGTCTTCGAGGGTCTCCTTGAGGTCCTGATTCTCGCGCCGCAGGGCAACGACACGCCCCACACGCTCGACGATCATCAGGAGTTCATCCATCTGGAACGGTTTGGTAATGTAGTCGAATGCGCCATGCTTCATGGCACCGACGGCGGTTTCCACAGACCCATGAGCCGTAATGACGACGACTTCGGTCTGAGGGGACTTCTCTTTGGTCGCTTTGAGTACCGCGAGTCCATCCGCTCCAGGCAGGCGCAAATCAGTAATCACAAGATCAAAAGCCTTCTGGCGGATCGCGTCGATTCCCTCCGTGCCAGTCGCCACAGCCTGCACCTCGTACCCGACAGCCTCGAGGGCGTCGACCATGGAGAGACGCATTAAGGGCTCGTCATCCACAAGCAAAATCTCTAGCCCCTTCATTACACTCTTTCCACCAACGATCGCTCTTTCGACAACGGAAGACATAAGGTAAACGTCGTCCCCTTTCCGACTTCGCTTTCCACAAGGATTTTACCACCATGACGTTCGACAATGCCCAGACTGACCGACAGCCCGAGCCCCGTTCCCTCTCCCTCG
>NZ_CDLUDY010000107.1:0-21997 GCF_975968855.1 Petrachloros mirabilis | reverse complement strand
TCGTGAAATCCGACGCCAGTTAGTCCGTCTGTATGTCGAAGCCAAGCAGTATCAATGTGCTACGAATGAATTGGAACAGCTCGTCGAAGAGGATCCGTCGGTCCTCGATTCGCAACTACGATTGGCCCTCGTTCACGGAGAGCAAAAGGACTATCAAAAAGCGATTGACCGGTTGACGCTTATCTTGAAAGCGCGTCCAGCAGAGCTGAAAGTCAGGGACTATCTTGGGTACATCTATGAAGAATCCAAGGATACACAGAAAGCCATCGAAACGTATCGCCTCAACGTGCAGTTGGAACCGACATTCTTCGAAGGGCATCTACACCTGGGATTACTGTATTATCGACTGAAGAACTTTTCCGAGGCGACGGAGCATCTCGGGCGCGCTATCGGGCTGAATCCCAAACAGCCGGAGGCTCATGTCTTACTAGGGCTCGCCTATTTGCAGCAGGAGCAGTACGAAAAGTCCGTCGAGGCTTTTCAGGAGGGTATTCGACAAAACCCCAAGAACGCCGATCTTCAATTCAACCTTGGGTCTGCCTATGACAAGCTCAATAAGTTCGATGAGGTTGAGCAGGCAATGGAAACAGCGATCAAGCTTGATCCCCATCATGCTGATGCAATGAATTACCTCGGGTATAGCTACGCGGAGCGTGGAATCAAAATTGAGCGGGCTCTTTCATTGACCAAGCAGGCTGTCGCACTCAAGCCGGAGAATGGCTACTATGTTGATAGCCTTGGGTGGGCCTTTTTTAAGTCTGGTCAACTGAGCGATGCATTGCGGGAAATTAAACGGGCCGTGGCCCTTGTTGGGGACGATCCGGTCATATATGAGCATCTCGGAGACATCTACGCCAAGCAACAGAAGATGGACGAAGCCCGTGAGGCCTGGCTGCGCGCACTTGAACTAGACCCTTCCAACAACAAACTGATGGAACGATTCCGCGAACAGGGCTTGGGTGATCCTGCCCAAGAAGAACGTATTCAACAGGCTAAACGGCGCGTATCAGAGAAGATACAGAATCAGTAAGAAGATTCCCCCCGCCCACCTTTCACCAACCCGTTTTACTATTTGCCAGCAATAAGAAGAGGTTAACAGTTCTCATGAAGTGGACGACGATGTGTCAAACTTCTTACTGTGGCACGGTATGAGCACTAGGGTAACGGTCACAGCCACTTAACTCTGTCACACGTATTCTGGCCTATATTCTAATCAACGTGGAGGATCCGCTCTGTGCAGGAGATGACAAATATTGGCCTGACAGAGCAAAAGGCGGAGGAAGGTATTCGGATATTAGAAGGCCATCAAGGCGTCCATCAGCATAACTTGTTGATATTCAATCGCTCTGTTCCACGGGCTAGGGTAACTCCTTTTCGGCATCGAACCTGCTACTGCACAAAGGCGAGAAGAGGAACCGTGCGCTTCTTGATGAAGGAAACGGACGTGAAGGGGCGAGTCGGTGAAACATCAACAAGGAGGAGTAGCAATGCTTAAGCAGTTCAAGGGGCAAAAGGGTTTTACCCTGATTGAGTTGATGATCGTCGTGGCGATCATCGGTATTTTGGCAGCCATCGCCATTCCGAACTTTATCGCTTACCAGGCGAAATCAAAGCAATCGGAAGCGAAGGTGAGCTTGGGTGCCATTTTCACCTCTGCCGTGGCCTACCAGGCCGAATCTCAGAATCCTCAGAGCTATGCTCCGAACGTGATCAGTCAAATCGGTTGGCAGCCGTCCGGTACTCCGCGTTATTCCTTCTGGTATCAGGACGGCGCGGCAGTTGGCGGCAACGGAGACGGGACTACTGTGACTCGGTTCAACGGGAGTTCAAACGCGACTACGCCCTGTAACGTAACGGTGGCGCCGACCAGTGGCGGCTTTAGCGTGCTTGCTTCGTCGACAGGATTTACTGCTGGAGCCAACGGCAACATCGATGGCGACACGGCATGCGATCATTGGTTCATCAACGACCAACGCAATCTGCAGAATACGAACAACGACGTGTCCTTGTAATACGTCGGTTTGAATCGACGAGTCGGATCTGCTGATTTGAGGGGAGGGAGCCAGCCGGTTCCCTCCCTTATCGTTTTATCAAGACTGCATTAAGAAGGAATTTGTTGACAGTTCCCTCCTCCCCTCATACCGTTATTTGTAAACTGTGAATTCCATCGGCCATCACCATCGATTGACACTCAGTTCTATTTCTCGGGATTGCTGGGGGGAATGGTCCACCTCCGCCGCCCTGAGTTTCCTCATCGTGTTTTCTCCGCTAATTGACGGCGGCACAACACAGCTTCCTGTTCTCACGATTCGTCTAATTCTGATTGCATCGGGCTGTATATGGGCGATTCAGCAGATGCGGGGAGGGGCCTTTTGGGTGTTGCAAAACAGCATAAGCCCCCCAGTCGTGCTCTTTCTCGCATGGGCCGCTCTGAGCCTCGTATGGTCTCCTTACAAGAATGCAAGTTCACATTGGCTTTTGAGCTTACTCTCGTACGGCATTCTTCTCGTGCTTGTTTCTCAATATGCCCAAACGAGAAAAGGCAGGTGGCTGATTGTGGCATCCCTGATTGGAATGGGGGTTATCGAAGGTGTTCTGGGAATTGTCCAGTACGTTTGGCTCGGAGAGGCTAGAGCGAAAGGAACGTTCTTTAATCCGAACTTTTATGCTTCTTACGAAGGAGCTATGCTTATTTTATCGCTCAGCCTCACCGTCGGTAAGTCCCCCTCAGAAAATCTGCGTCTTTCCTCGATCCTCTGGGCTGGAATTGCACTTGTTACTGGCACCGCCTTTGTGATGGCACAATCTCGGGGAGCGCTTGTGGCTCTCCTCGTGGTGATGTGCCTTCTTGGTGTATTCAGGTTCGGGAAAGTGGCGGTTGCCGCGCTTCTAGCATGTCTTATATTGGGCGCCATTATTCCAAATCCACTGCGGGAGCGAATCTCTGAAGCGAGTTCGCAAGATCCCTATGCCTACACCAGGTTGGATATTTGGAAGAACTCCTTAGAGCGCTTTGCCGAACATCCCTTAGGAATAGGTCTCGGCATGTATAAGTACGGTTCGTTCCAAGACCGTTTCCCCACCGGTGATCATATTGTGAGGTATAAGAAGCGTGCAGAATCGGCTCACAATGAATACTTACAAATGGGAGTGGAGCTTGGGGTTGTCGGGTTGCTTATTTTTCTCTCCGGGATGGGAGTTTTGCTACGTGAAGTGTGGTTGACATGGCGAATGCAACGCGGGTCGAGTGATGAAGGGCTGATTCTCGGGCTTCTCGGTGTGGTGTTGTTGCTGGTGGTTCATGCTGGGGGAGACTCCGTCTTCCACGAACCGGCGCTTCTCGTAGTTTTGATACTGGCGGGCGGAGTTCTCCATAACCTGTTTAGGGAAAGTTACCAAAATACATTGCGTTGGGTTCAGGTCCCGTTCCCGTACGGGCGTATGCGAGTAGGGCTTGTGTTAGCCTGCGCACTCGCGCTAGCGGTCCTGTGCGTGCAGCCGGCAGCCGCATGGTACGTCCATGAGTTGGGAAGGTACGAAGCTGGGCGAGGGCAATTTTCTTCGGCGTTAGAGCGATATATCGAGGCAGCCCGAATCGATCCGGGAACAACGGGCTATCATGATTCGGTTGCTCGGACAGCACTCCTTCTGTTTGAAGAGTCAAAAGATGCTAAATGGCTTGAAATGGCTAGGGAAGAAGAATCCATCGCGAGAGATCTGAATCGGTTGGACGGGAGATTTCCGTATAGGCTCGGAACTATTTACGCGCTTATGGCGAAGCAGGCAGTATTTGAACAACGAAGGGTTGAGTTGTTGAACAAGGCAGCAAGCGCGTATGCCGAGGCGATTCAGGCGGATCCGTATACGCCGTTCAGCTATTATGAACTCGCCCAATTGTTGCTCATGCAAGGGAGAAGGGATGAGGCCTTGGAGTTGTTAAAAACGGCTAAAAACTATGAGCCGAATTACTTGCCAGGGCGAGCCTTGCTTGCAGAAGAATCGTTGAGGGCGGGACTCCCGGGAGATTACCAGCGAGAATTTTTAGAAATTAAGGCCATCGCCGCCAGGTTTGAAGGTCAAGCAAGAGATGGCACCGAACGGCAATTTGTCGATGTCGACCTATATCCGTTGGGTCACGCTATAGGGGTTGGAGGCACAGAATGACGGGTGTGAAAAATCAAATCGGTTTCATCGGCTTCAGTGCTCTAGGACTGACTATGGTAATTACCCTACAGGTTCATTTGGGGCAATGGAAGACGGCAAGCAACAAGCTCGAGCATTTGATGTACATACCGGATGCGCAGTATCTCCAGATGGCCTCTTTGGGGCACCAAGAGATCGTTGCCGATGTGCTGTGGCTTCAGGCCATTCAAGTGATGGCAGGGAAAAACATTTCCGATGAAGCCGGTCATTGGTTGTATAGGGCCTTCGATGTGATTACAACCCTCGACCCACATTTCGTTCGAGCCTACGAAGCGGGAGCGCTGGCCTTGACCACCTTCGTCGTATTGCCGGAGGAGAGTAACCGCCTTCTGATGAAGGGCATGGAACACAATCCACGAGAGTGGAAACTTCCTTTCTATCTCGGGATCAACTACTACTTCGAGTTGTACGACGACGCGAAGGCTGCCGAATATATCGCTCAGGCTTCGCGATTGCCCGGCGCGCCTATTGGGCTAGTTCCAATGGCCGCCAATCTGTTCGCGGCGGCCAAGTCGCCTCAACAGGCAGTCGATATTCTTATTTTGGCCTACCAAAATACCGCCGATCAGAGCGCAAAAAAGCTGCTCGAGATTCGTTTGAAAATGATGTTGACGGAACGCGACCTTGTGATGTTGGAACAAGCAATCGGACTTTACCAGTCCCTTCATCGCCGCTTGCCGGACCGGTTAGAAGATCTTGTGGCCGTCGGATTGCTTTCTGGGTTGCCCAAGGAACCGGCAGGCGGACGGTATCTGTATGAACCCACAACGGGCGCAGTGTCTAGCTCAGAAATGCCCGAACGGCCCAAATTGACGGGTAAGCGAAGAATACGTTGAGACTTCGAGCCAGCTCTCTGGCCCTCCCTTTGCGGATGAGACCATGTGAAACGCACCCCTTGTACAGAAGAAGGGAATGCTTGCCCAAATTGAGCGGATTGCTATGATGGCGGTGATACCCAGTAGATACTGGGGGAAAAACCCATGGATGCTATTTCTGTAGAAAACCTTACTAAGACGTATCGACCCACCTGGCCGTGGCAGAGTTCGGCTACGGTCCTGTCTGATGTCTCGTTTTCGGTGGGCTGCGGGGAAATATTCGGATTTCTGGGGCCCAATGGGGCAGGGAAAACAACAACGATGAAGATTCTCCTTGGCCTCATTCGCCAGAGCAGCGGTGCCGTCGAGCTTCTTGGGTCGTCCTCGGCTGATGTCCAGATTCACAAACGAATCGGATACCTGCCTGAATCCCCGTATTTTTACGACTACTTGACGGCAGAAGAGTTCTTGATTTTTTACGGCGGTCTTGCCGGTTTGAACAAGGTCGACCTCCTTCGGAGAATACCCGATTTGCTCGAAAAAGTCGGATTGAGCGAAGCGCGGTCACGCCCACTCCGGAAATTTTCGAAGGGGATGCTGCAGCGAATCGGGTTGGCGCAAGCATTGATCCATGATCCTGAATTGGTCATTTTGGACGAACCGATGTCCGGTCTTGACCCGGTTGGGCGCAAAGAGGTTCGCGATATCATTATGAGTCTCAGGGATCACGGGAAAACCGTCTTCTTCAGCACACATATCATCTCCGATGTAGAAATGATCTGCGATCGGGTCGGCATTATTTCAAAAGGAAAGATGCGAGCAGTGGGGAGGATTGAGGACATCGTCGGCGGTCAGAATACGCATTCTGTCGAAGTCGTCTGTGAAGGATTTGTGGGCGAGGGGAACGGCGTTATCAAAGCGACGGCCCAGCGTTTGTTGCAGCGAGGAAGCCGTTGCTGGATGGTGATCCCAGGCCACGCGCGATTAGACCCGATCCTTAATGCGATTCGAGAGTCGGGCGGTCGGCTGATTTCAGTGATCCCCCACAAGGGATCGCTCGAAGACATTTTCTTAGAGCAAACCAACCGCCGAGAGCAATAATCCAGAGTAATGCTATGAACAGTCTCGTGGTCGTTGCTCGCAATACCTTTCGTGAAACCGTCCGTGACAAGATTCTCTACAACCTCGTATTTTTTGCGCTGTTACTGATCGGGGCTTCTGTCCTGCTCGGTACGCTGACGATCGGTGAGCAGGCTAAAATCATCAGCGATGTCGGGTTGGCCGCCATCAACTTAGTCGGGGTGGTGATCGCCATCTTTGTCGGGATCGGACTAGTGACGAAGGAGATCGAACGGCGGACGGTGTACACGATTCTGGCCAGACCTATTACTCGGACGGAGTTCCTTCTCGGCAAGTATTGCGGCCTCGGATGTGTGATGGTGGTAAACCTCGCGATCATGCTCGCGATGTTTCTCGCCACCATTTGGCTGAGCGGGAATTCGATCCATGGCTCACTGTTTCAGGCGATTCAGCTTATTTTGATCGAAACGCTGCTCGTGACGGCGTTAGCGATGTTTTTCTCAACATTTAGTTCGCCGACACTCAGCGCGATCATGACGATCGGGTTCTACATCATTGGCCATTTAACCACCGATCTGAAGGGTATCGCAGAGAAGAGCAATAGCCCGATCACAGAAATGATCATGTCTGGCCTCTACTACGTGTGTCCCAACCTTGAATGGCTGAATATCAAGGGGCAGGCGGCACGTGGAGTTATGGTGAGCGGAGAATACCAACTAGCGGCCACGGCATACGGTCTTATCTATGCCGGTCTCCTCCTGTTCGGCGCTTGCCGTATTTTCGAGCGCCGAGACTTCTAAGGTTCACGAAACGCTCCCTTAGCTATGAAAGCATTAGCTGTTCTGCCTCCTGACCGTTGGATCGAAATTAATCTCCTGGACACACTGCGTCGTTATTACTGTGACAAACTGCGAGTGTTTACATACCCTGGCGGAATGGGAAGGTTGGGTTCGAGAACCTGGAGGAAGGAACGGGATGAACTGAATGCACAGTTAGTGACATTGGCCCGCAACCTAAAAGCGGCTGGTGAGCTGGATCTACTCTTTTTCATCGTGTACGACGATTTTCTCACGGTGGAGACGGCACGACAGCTTCGTCGACTTCACGTGCCGATGGTCAATTATCATGTCGACATGGCCTTTCAGTGGTATCGCGTGATCCGAACCGCTCCCTATTTTGACGTGATGGCCGTGGCTCAGATGACCAATGTGGAGCAGCTTGAGCACTACAACTCAAATATACATTGGATGCCGATGGCAGCGAATCCCGAGTGGTATTCTTCTCGCTCGGCAACTAATCTCGGTCCTGGACATGATTTATGCTTCGTAGGAAGTTTTAATCCCTATAGGCGGGCGCTCATTGCCGAATGCGTGAAGAGAGGATTCAAGCCGTCTGTATACGGTCGAGGGTGGACACACGAGTCGTTAAGCCCGTATCGATTTGATTGGGATGCGTACAAGATCTGGCACGATGTTCGATATTACGCACTGCCTCGGTTGCGGGCCGAAGGAATAGGCAGCCTTATCGAACCAATCAAAAAGAAGTACGCGAGGATTCATTCGTTTGAGGAACTGCAAGGCCCGGAGTTCTTGCCGCCATGCACGGATGAAGCGATGCCAGAGATTTTTCGTTCGAGTAAGGTGAATCTTGGTTTTTCCGATACCGGCTGGCACAGAGGGGAGGAGGTCATTCCGTCGAAAAACTTGCAGTGTCGTCTTCGTGATTTCGAGGTTCCAATGTCAGGGGGATTTTACTTGGTTCAGGAGGCCCCCGGCCATGCACAGTACTATAAGCTGGGTGAAGAGATCGAAACCTGGAATGACACCAACGAGCTACTCGATAAACTTTCTTTTTATTCAAAAAACGCTGCAGCTACATTGCGAATTCGTGATGCGGGAAAGAAGCGCGCGTTGCATTTTCATACGTGGCAGCACCGGTTTGACCAATTGTTCGGCTACCTGCGCAACAAGGGTGTGTCGGTATGAGAGAGGCATCAGCTCACATCACAGCAGTGGTCCAACAACCTGAAACCGTCAGGATCGAACCGGTACGAGGCTGGTCAACGCTCAATCTGAAAGAAATGTGGGAGCGCCGAGAACTTCTTCTATTGTTGGCCTGGCGTGACTTAAAAGCCTCCTATGCCCAGACGTTATTGGGGGCATCGTGGATTCTCGCCAAGCCGCTCGTCTTGATGGCCATCTTTACGGTGGTGTTTGGCATGTTTGTGAAAGTTCCTTCACGCGGTGTCCCATATCCTATATTTGTCTTTGCGGGGTTGATCCCGTGGCAGTTTTTTGTCCGTTCTTTTTCCGGAGTGGGAACCAGTTTGGCAACAAATCAGCATCTCATAAGCAAGGTCTATTTCCCTCGATTGCTGCTCCCCATGGCGGCGCTCGTCGGACCAGCAGTGGAGCTAGTGATAACTGGATTATTCCTCCTGGTGATGATGTGGTATTACCGTATCAATCCTTCGGGCATGATCTGGATGTTGCCGGTTTTCATCATGATGGCCGCTGGGACGGCGTTCGGAGCAGGTCTCTGGCTTTCAGCGCTGAGTGTTCGCTATCGAGATATTGCACATGCTCACCAGTTCATTACACAAGCGTGGTTTTTTGCGACACCCATTGTGTATCCGGAAGAACTGGTTCCCCAGGATTGGCTGTGGTTGTATCGAATGAATCCAATGACGGAAGTCGTTGAAGGAATTCGGTCGGTTTTGCTGGGAGTCGGCCAGATCAGTTGGACGACAGCGGTATATCCTGTGCTGGTCGCCGCTTTGTTGTTGGTATCTGGTCTGTACCTCTTCGGTCGAGTCGATCGAGAGTATGTTGATACGGTGTAACGATGAGTGATGTGGCGATTCAGGCATCGCGCCTATCCAAGCTCTATCGACTGAGTGGATCGAATGATAGAAGATGGCCAGGAAACAGGGCTCCTTGGTCGTGGGGAAGGGGTCGGTCAACTGATTTGGCTGAAGTGGTTGAAGAGAAGTGGGCGCTGAAAGAAGTGTCGTTCGAAGTGAAGCAGGGAGAAGCTGTTGGAATCATTGGGATGAACGGGGCCGGGAAAAGTACGCTTCTGAAGATATTGTCGCGAATCACGGCTCCAACGGATGGCTATGCCGATGTAAGAGGTCGAGTCGGGTCTTTGTTGGAAGTGGGTACAGGGTTTCACCCTGATCTGACCGGTCGGGAGAATATTTATCTCAACGGAACCATTTTGGGCCTGAAGCGAACCGACATAGCTAGGAAATTTGACGAGATTGTGGAATTTGCTGAGGTAGGCAAGTATCTCGATGAGCCAGTCAAGCGGTATTCGAGCGGCATGTATACGAAGCTGGCCTTTTCGGTCGCGGCTCATTTGGAGCCAGAAATATTGTTAGTGGATGAAGTCCTTGCCGTAGGGGATGCGACCTTTCAGACAAAAAGTCTTCGCAAAATGCAGTACGTTGCCAGAGAAGGGCGAACTGTGCTGTTTGTCAGTCATAATTTGCAGGCCATTTCGCAGCTGACTCAGCGTAGCATCCTCCTTTCCAACGGCCGATGCGTCTTTGACGGACCCACAGCGGGCGCCATTGATCTCTACCACGGGAGCAATCAAAAGTACGAGGAGTCATATGTTTCAGCGCCTTCCAGCGAGAGACCGAAAATAACAGGCTTGGAGGTAGTGACGTCAGCCGCCGGTCAAGTTCATCACGTCGGGATGCCGTTGGAAGTCCATTTTACGATTGTGTCACCAACGCCGATTGAAGGAGCGGCGTTGTCATTCCAAGTCGTTAATGCCTTCAGGCAACCCATCGTGCACATGCTCCTCCTAGATTCCGAAATACCTCTGTGCAGGAAGGCCGGGGTATATAAGGTGTCTTGTCGGATCCCATCCCTCCGGTTGTATCTGGGTAGATACACGCTGACAGCGCATTTTGCCGAACGCCCGGGGGGGAGGAAATTTGAGACGATCGATGGTGTATGTCCCTTCGAGGTCGTGGCCTATGGGAAGCGCCGGGATTACTATTGGCAGCCGGGGTCGTGCACGTATTTAGAGGAAGGGACATGGACTTGTGAGCAGCTGTCGAATAATGCGGCCAGTCCACTCCCGAGAGAAATTCAGTTCATGAACGAGTAGCAGATCAGTGACGACGAAACTACACGAAATTCAATCCTTCTACGACGCGCAAGTCTTGGGTAAGTTGCGTGGATTTGTTGAAGGGAATGATCGGGTGGAGTGCGCCTGGAACACGATTGTGAAGTGGGCCGGAGAATGTCCGGAGCGAATACTCGAAGTTGGGTGCGGAATTGGAGATATTTCGTGGAGGATGAGTCGTCATTGGCCGACGAGCCGGGTCGTCGGCCTTGATGTCAGTCCACGCTCGCTGGAAATTGCCAGTTCTTTATTCGGCGGCGAGAGGCTTTCCTTCTGTGAAGGACCACTCGTGTCAGGCCGATTAGATGGTCGATTCGACTTGATCGTTCTGATGGACGTGTACGAGCACATTCGTGTTCAAGATCGCTTTGAACTCCACAAGGCCATCAAGGAACTCAAGAGCGAGCGAGCCAGAATCGTCTTAGCCTTTCCCACGCCTCGTCATCTGGCATGGTTGAGGATTCATCAACCTGATCGAATCCAGCCCGTCGATGAAGACATTACGGTTGAGACAATGTCGAAATTGGCAGAAGAGACCGATACCGAGGTGCTTTGTTATAAGGAAGTCGGCGTATGGCATGAAGGGGACTATGCCCATGCCGTACTCGGAAGGCAACTCGGCTGGAAAGATGTTCAGAAACTCGTTGAGTCTAGCCCCGGTGTCGTGGACAAACTGACGGCGTTGTTCCGTCGTCCTCCCGACCTGCTCGTCCCGCCGCGTCAGGAGCGGCTTGCGCGAGTGCTAGAACGGCTCGGGAACGGCAGCTATCCCCATTAGCCGATGGGTGCCAACTCATGAACATACAGGAGGATTTTCTTGAGCCTCGATGTGCCACAACCAGGCTTGATAACTATGGAGTGAGGCGGGCAATTGTGGAAGCCCTTCGCTCGCAGCTCCCATTGTTTAGCGGTACGGTGGCTGACATCGGTTGCGGGCATATGCCGTATAGGTCGCTCGTTCTAGCTTCTCCAAGCCGCGCGAACCAGTATATCGGGATCGATCTGAAGGAGAACATCTATCGCAAACCGGATCTCGAATGGGACGGGTGCACCCTCCCGCTAGATGACGGCACTGTAAATATTGCCTTGGCGACAGAACTGTTCGAGCATTGTCCTTCCCCTGAAATGGTGATGAAAGAAGCATTTCGCGTCCTGCAGCCCGGCGGTCTTCTGTTTTTTACCGTCCCGTTTCTCTGGCCGTTACACGATGTTCCACATGACGAGTACCGGTATACCCCGTTCGCCTTAGAGAGACATCTCCGGGACGCTGGTTTCGAGGAAGTGGTGATCCGCGCGTTGGGAGGATGGGATGCCAGTTTGGCACAAATGATCGGCCTTTGGGTGCGAAGAAGCCCGATGACTGCTCGCACACGCGCGCTGCTTTCGTGGCTCGCATTGCCGATCGTCCGATACCTCTTCAACAGAGATAGTATCCCGCAACGGTTCGAGGAAAGTTCCATGTGCACAGGGTTTTGGGGAACCGCGAAGAGATCTGCCTGATGTCTTGCCCGCTCGCCATCATCACGCCGCATCTGGGGGCGCTCTCGGAAAGCTTCATCAAACGTCATGCCGAGAACATTCTCCCAAACGGAACTGCGGTAGTGGCAGGAACAGTTGATGGGCCGTATTTAGGGCATTGGAGCGTGCAGAATCCTCAACTCATTCTCGACCGGATTCCTGTTCGGGCGATTCCGAATGGACTTCGGCAGCACTTCCGTTGGGTAGTGCAGCGGCGGTTAGGCCTTGAGACGCCTGATTCCGTACCGGAGGTTCTGACGGTTGTGAAGCGGTTCCTGCGCGAGCATCATGTGCGTACGATCATGAGTGAATATCTGGACCACAGTCTTCCATGGTTGCCTGTCTTACAGGAGTTGAATATTCCGTTCTTCGTTCATGCCCATGGGTATGATGTGTCCCTTCGTCTGCGCGATCCTGTTTGGCAGCAAAAGTATAAAGTCTTGGCCGAAGCAGCCGGAGTGATTGTTGTGAGTGATGTGAGTCGTGCGAGACTGCTCGGGTTGGGGTTGAGTCCGGAACGTGTTCATGTCGTCCCATGCGGAGTGGACGTGCCTGAGCAACCCAGGCGGAGAACCCCCAGCCGGGTTGTTCGATGCGTGGCCGTCGGACGAATGGTAGGAAAGAAAGCGCCCATCCTGTTACTCGATGCCTTTCGCCGCGCAACGGAGACTTGCGCGGAGCTCTCTCTCGATTACGTCGGTACCGGGGAGTTGTTAGTTGCGGCTCGCCATTTCGTTTCCGCCCTTGGCTTAGAGGATCGTGTCACGCTTCATGGAGGACTGCCGCATGAGCGTGTAATCCGACTGATGGAGATGGCTGATGTCTTTGTGCAGCATAGCGTAACGGATCCGATAAGCGGCGATGAAGAAGGACTTCCTGTTTCCATCTTAGAGGCCATGGCTCATGGACTCCCGGTGGTCTCAACGGCGCATGCGGGAATTCCGGAGGCTGTGATCGACGGTTCGACAGGATTTCTTGTGCCGGAAGGTGACAGTATGGCCATGGCTTCAAGGATCGCTGCACTGGCCAGTGACCCACGCTTGCGGGAGCAGTTCGGGGAGGCAGGGTGGCACCGCGCACGGGACTTGTATTCATGGCGAGAGGAGCGGAAACGGCTTTTAGAAATTCTTGGCCTGGGACGGGGGGAGAGTTGAGCGAGAAGGCCCGCGCTTGTGTAACGAGTTATTACCCTATCGGGGATGGAAGAACGCAGAACGAGACAATGACGTATGCTACCTCTGAATAGCCAGCCAACTCCTTCTGCGGAATCTGCTGACCGCCCGGCGGTGTTTGCCGTGATGCCTGTCTTCAACCGGCTTCAACATACCGCGACCTGCGTCACAAATCTTCTTGCCCAGACCTATGCACCGCTTCATCTTGTTGTCGTCGATGGCGGATCTACCGACGGCACGACCGAATATCTCGCTAAGAATTATCCCCAAGTCGTGATCTTGGAAGACAAAAAAGAACTGTGGTGGGGAGAGGCCATGCAATTGGGGATCGAGTATTGTCTCCGCCAGAGTCAGCGAGACGACGATATGGTGCTGATGATGAACAACGACACGCTGATCGACGCCAATTACGTCGCAACCCTCGTGCGTGTCTCTCGTGAAAAGAATGCTGCTGTCGGTGGCATGATCGTCGATAGTCGAAATACCTCCCGTATTCTTGATGCAGGAGAATTTATCGATTGGAATACCTATAGTTTTCCCGTCAAGACCGTCAGGCAACCTGGAGAAACCTATATCGATGGTGTCGACCTTCTCTCCGGCCGCGGGACCTTGATCCCGTTATTCATGGTGCGGCAGGCCGGCAATGTCAACGGCGCGCGGTTCCCTCATTACATAGCCGACTGTGAGTTCTTTTCGAGACTGAAACGGAACGGCTTCCGTTTGGGTGTAACCTGCGAAGCCGTAATTCGATCACATGTCGACGTAACTGGGTTATCCACTCACCATCTCCATGCCCTCACGTTGAGGCAAGTATGGAAGGCGTTGATTTCGAAACGGTCCATGGACAATGTGAAAAACCATTGGCGGTTCATCGAGGACAGTGCCCCTGCCCATCTGAGGTGGTCGTTGAAACGACGATTGATTCGTCGGTGGGTATATCTGATTGTCAGCCGAACAGGGCTACGGCACGTTGCCCTTCCGCTCGTGTGGTTTCTGCGCGGTACGTATTACGTGACCCAAAAAGATTGCACTGAGTGTGGATTGGATGCGGACGGGTTGGTCACAGCTGGATTGATCAGACCGTGGTGCCGAGACAACTGGTATGTCTTGGATGAGCGATTTCGAAGCCAAATCGGCGATAACCGAAGCTTGAAGCAGTTATACCGGAGGGCATGGAATCCTGCGATGAAGCTGATACGTTGGGGCAAGGCGAAGTCTCTTGCCCAAGATGCGAGTGAGGCACAGGATTCACGAGCTTCCTATTCTCAGTCCCTCGGCGGCACTGACTTCGGCAATGCCCGTGTCGGAGTCGCACATACGCACGACGAACCTTGCCGGTAGCCGTACAAATCTTACTGACAGCACGCATGTGACCGTACTCATTCTTGGAAAAGTCTTGCGAGGGCATGATCGTGCCTAGACGCATCAACCCGCGAATGTTCAGGGCGCTGAAAGTGAGGGCCGGATCCCTTGTCCGTTGCGTGATGCAGCCCATCGAAAGTGCTTTTCGACGTCATGTGTTGCGTCGCGAGGCCAATTCGGCGAAACCGCTCAATGTCATATTGGGTTCTGGTCCAGTGACCTACCCTGGTTGGATTGCCACGGACTCGGAAGTCCTCGATGTGATCTCCGTTCGGGACTGGAAAAGGTTATTTCCTCCTTGCTCCATCGACCGGCTGATGGCCGAGCATCTGTTCGAACACCTTTCCGATTCGGAATACACGATAGCTTTCTTGGAATGCTTCCGTTATTTGAAGCCAGGAGGTCTCTTGAGGATTGCGGTACCTGACGGAAATCGGAAAGACACTGACTATGTCGAAGAGGTAACTCCTCCCAAGGACGGGCATAAGATGTTGTTTACGGTTGAGGACTTGACGAAGCGCTTAGTGCAGACCGGATTTCATGTGACGCCATTGGAATATTTTGATGCAAAAGAAGAGTTTCACTGTTATCCGTGGGATGAGACGGATGGTCTCATCCGGCGGTCTGCCCGGTATGACACGCAGGAACGTTTCAAGAGGGGGCGTCTCTATTACACCTCGTTGATCGTGGATGCCAGGAAGCCAGAAGGTGACCATGATATTTAGGGGAAAAGACACGTTACTGCGACGGTTGCCTGCGATACAGGGAGGGAGCTCTCCATGTGTGGGATAGCAGGGGCCATCGCGTCCGAACCGCTCCCGCCTGACATACTACATCGTGTGACGGGGATGAACGATCGGCTGGTTCACCGTGGCCCAGACGGGCAGGGGGCATTCCACGACGGACCTGTGGCGTTGGCGATGCGTCGTCTGAGCGTCATTGACCTTCAGGGAGGGCAACAGCCCCTGTTTAATGAGGATGGTTCGGTGGTTCTGGTTGCGAACGGCGAGATCTACAATCATGTGGAATTGAGGGCCCTGCTTCGTTCGCAAGGGCATCATATGAAGTCCGGGAGCGATTGCGAGGTCATCGTGCACCTCTATGAACAGCATGGGGTGGATTGTGTGAAGTATCTCCGTGGAATGTTTGCCTTTGCCCTGTGGGATACCCGTCGCCGGCGCCTCATGCTGGCTAGAGATCGGATGGGAGAAAAGCCGCTGTATCTCTATCAAGACTCGGGAGTGCTGTACTTTGCATCAGAGCTCAAAGCGATCATGGCCGGGGGGTGTGTTCCTCTGGCGTTGGATCCATCCGCTGTCGATCTGTTTTTCCATTACAGCTATGTCCCTGAGCCATTGTCGCCGATTCGAGGTGTCCGGAAACTTCCGGCGGCCCATGTTTTGACCGTCGATGCCAGGACGGAGGAACAGAACGAGTGGTGTTACTGGCGCATGGAAGATGTGCCGCCATTGAGCGGGAATCCCGTCGAACTGATCAAGAACGAATTGGAGACAATCAGCGATCTCATCGTCCGTTCTGATGTCCCGGTTGGGATAGCTCTCAGCGGAGGACTCGATTCCAGTGCAATTGCTGCCATGACATCTCGCAAGTATCCCGGAGTCATGCAGGCTTTTACGGTTGGGTACAGCGGGAGCAGTCAGCACGATGAACGAGAGGAAGCTAAAGCGCTCGCGGATTTTCTCGGTATGCCGTTTCATGCGGTTGAATTACATGCCCAGGAGATGGCCGCATTCTATCCGGAACTGACGTATTGGCTTGATGATCCAATCGGGGACATCTCGGCGTTCGGATACTATTCCGTCATGAAGGCGGCGAAATCACACGGCGTCTCTGTGATGCTTCAGGGGCATGGGGGCGATGAACTTTTCTGGGGTTATCCGTGGGTACGACAAGCTGCCTCGCAGACCAGCCGAAAGTTAGCGGGGTGGCAGGCGGGAGGAGCGCGGTTCCGTGATTATTTGAATCTCACGCTTCCGGCGTATTGGAACCTGTGGGGCCTGAAAGAGTGGCTGAAGTCTGGGGCAGGGATCAGAGAATCGTGGAACGTCTATTCCCGCGACCTGCTGAGTCCGAAGGAACAGGCGGTATTTTATGACCTGACGCCGGATTTTAGGCTTGCCCGGAATGGCTTGAAGGACTTGTATACCGATCGGTTCCGCCAGGAGCTGCGGGAAACACAGGCGTACGGCATGTTTACCGTACCCCTTCCATGGCCGCAAGTAGATGTCCTTCTCACGAGGCTCATTTGCCAGACATATCTCCAAGAGAACGGCATTGCCCAAGGAGATCGACTTAGCATGGCGTCTTCGGTTGAACTTCGGCTGCCGCTTGTGGATTACCGGTTGGTTGAACTTGTGATTGGGTTACGCAAGGCAACACCAGACCATACTTTTCCTGCAAAGCTGTGGTTGCGGGAAGCGCTCAAAGATATGGTTCCCGAATGGGTCATGAACAGGCCGAAACGCGGGTTCACTCCTCCTTTACGCGACTGGCACGAGGCGTTGTTTGCCGCACACGGGGAAAAGCTCAAAGACGGGTTTTTAGTTACAGAAGGTATCCTGCGACCGGAGAGCGGGACGGCTCTGGCCAAAGGACCATATCCTCCCGAAGCGGGTGCACCGCTCTCGTTCAAATCGCTGACACTCGAGCTCTGGGGGCGAGCCTTGGCCAATGCTTCTGGATCGGACCGGTCTGAGGTCTTTAACAGGAAGGTAACGGCTGTACGGGAGGCTTCCCTCGCCTCTCCCGTAGTCCGCTCTCCTATCGGCGCCTTGAGTCAAGGAAAGTGACTATGTCTCCCGCGCCCATCGCGCTCTTTGCCTACAATCGCCCGGATCATTTACGCCGGACGCTGTCTGCTTTACAGGCGAATGCCTTGGCGCGGGAGAGTGAGATACACGTCTTCAGCGATGGCCCGAAGAGCGCCACCGACCGCACGGCTGTCGAAGAGGTCAGGCAAACCGTGAGGGGCGCGAGTGGGTTTGCCAATATTTCCGTGCGTGAGCAGAAAGAAAATCTCGGGTTGGCAAAATCTGTGATCGCGGGGGTGACGGAACTAACGGCTAAGTATGGACGAGTGATTGTTTTGGAGGATGATCTCGTCGTCGCGCCAGGCTTTTTGTCGTTCATGAATTGTGCGTTGGAGCATTACGCCGAGAATCCACAAGTAATGCAGGTGTCGGGGTACATGTTTCCTGTTGGGCGACCGGCCCGGCTTGGGTCAAGTTTTTTTTGTCGTGTTCCGACGAGCTGGGGTTGGGGTACGTGGGATCGGGCGTGGAAACATCTTGATCCGGACTCTTCTCGGTTGCTGGATCGCTTGCGAAGCCCGGAGCGGCGGAAAGCGTTCGACGTGGACGGGGCCTACCCTTATTTTGAACACCTCACTCTTCATGCAGAAGGCAAGCTGGATGTGTGGGGGGTGCGTTGGTATGCGAGCATGTTTGTCGCGGACGGCCTGTGTCTCTATCCGGGTCTTTCGCTGGTCAAAAATATTGGAATGGATGGGAGCGGTGTTCATTGTGGACTGTCGTCGGATTTCGACGTCCAACTCAGCCGCGCGAGAAGCTGGAGCTTCCCTCAGCGAATCGAGGAATCGGCGGTAGCAGTGGAGGCGATCCGTTCATTTCTCATCGGATTGCGGCTTCAAAACAAGCCGGGCACGATAGCGGAATTAGTTTCTCGACTTCGCACTCTGCTGGGTAGAATGAAAAGGGCAATAACGTCCGTGGCCAGCCGGAACAAGTAGAGAGGGAGAAAGCGGGAACATGCCGACACTGAATTGGCTCAGGCAAGAATTTAGGTATGGATACGACAGCGGAAATATCCTTTCCCTTCTGCCGGGAAGAGTCAGATTCTCTGAAGAACGAAGGAGCGGGGGTTCGTACCGCGTGGTTTTCAAGAAGGCTCTGCTTCCGCACCTGAGGTCGGATTCGAAGGTTCTCGAACTAGGGCCCGGAAAGGGATCGTGGTCGCGCGCAATACTCCGGTTCATTCCACAAGGAGAACTTCACACGATCGATTTCCAAGACGTGTCTCAGTGGCTCAATCCGCAAGCATACAGCGGACGGCTCACATGCCATCAGGTTCAGGACAATAGCTTCAGAGAACTCCCTGATAACTACTTTGACCTATTTTGGTCATTCGGGGTGCTATGCCATAACGAAATGTCATCAATCCGGGAGATTTTGGATTCTTCGAGAAGAAAAATGAAGGCCGGATCCGTAGCGCTTCATCAGTATGGCGATTGGGACAAGCTTGAGGTCTTCGGTTGGAATCGGGGCGGAGTGCCGCTGGAGTTCAAAACTCAGCCCGATCAGGAGATTTGGTGGCCGCGAAACGATCAGCGTGTGATGGTCAAGCTCGCCGAGGAAACTGGTTGGGAAGTTTTGAACGCAGACTTAGGTCTGTTGCAGCGAGACTCTCTCATTCTCCTGCGGAATCCAAGACGTTCGTAGGTCTCGCCGGTGTGGAGCAAAGGGTGCTAACCAAGTTCTTCAGCCCGATAATTGGTTTAGGAAAGTGGTTCGGCGGTGTGCCGTCAGATGAGTCGTCTCCCGCTCCCCTCATCGTCACGGTGCGAGAACAAGCCGAAGACGATGAAACGGTTCGGTTCGTCCGTCCTTATACCATGACTTCGCCTGAACGCATTCGGGCGCTCTGCCAAGCGGTCCGCTACATTGAAGAGGCAGGCATCGTCGGTGCGATCGTCGAATGCGGGGTCTGGCGAGGCGGAAGCATGATGGCCGCCGCGCGGACATTGTTGAATCGAGGAGTGGCTGACCGCGAAATCTTCCTTTTCGACACGTTCGAGGGCATGACTGAGCCAGGGCCGCATGACATATCCATAGCGGGTGAATCGGCCGGCAGCCTTTTGAACGGAGCCGTTCGCACCGAAGAGGACAGGATGTGGTGTTATGCACCGATTCATCAAGTCTCTCAAGCCCTGGCACTGACGAATTATCCACAAGAGCGTGTCCATTTGATTCCGGGACGCGTGGAGGACACCCTGATCTCACGGGCTCCAGAAGAAATAGCGCTGCTGCGCCTCGACACCGATTGGTACGAATCGACACGGCATGAAATGGAAGTTTTGTTCCCGCGGTTGCGGCAGGGCGGCGTTCTGATCATCGATGACTATGGACATTGGCAAGGAGCGCGTAAAGCCGTCGATGAATACGTGCGCACCCACCGGCTCAAATTATTTCTCCACGCCATCGATTATACCGGGCGCATCGCCGTGAAGGCCTTCGAATGAGAGAGGAGCCAGTAGCGGAATGTCACCAGTGTTGATCAATATCGGCTGTGGTTCGACGTGGCATCCGGATTGGGTCAATCTGGATGTGCATCCCATCGATCCGAAAGTCCGTCAGTGGGATGCCGGCAAAGGGCTTCCGTTTGAAGATGGACAGGCCGATGTCTGTTATGCCTCGCATGTGTTGGAACATTTCACTTCCGGCCAGGCGAAAGGTCTGCTTCGGGAATGCCGTCGAGTGCTACGCCCGGGTGGGGTTATTCGATTGGCGGTTCCAGATCTCGAGAGTATCGCCCGAGAATATCTCCGAGCGCTTGAGTGCGCGGAAGCGGGGGATCAAGCAGGGAGCGAGCAGCACACATGGATGACGCTCGAATTGCTGGATCAACTGGTCCGAGATCAGTCTGGCGGTGAGATGGAGCGTTATTTGCGTACACAAGCCCACAGCAACATCGATTATGTGACCGCGCGGATTGGCGCTGGGGCCAGAATGTACCTGGATCAAGTGAACGAAGGCGGCTCTCGTTCCAACCCAAGTGGAGTCACTGTTTCAGCGGACATCCCTGATCGGAACATGATGAAGACCGTGATCGGGAAAGTTCGGTCTGTGGTTTTGAGAGCGGTCGGATCGCTGATCAATGGTGATGCAGAGGCGCTGCGCGTCGGTCGTTTCCGCTTGTCGGGAGAATGCCATCGATGGATGTATGACCGGTTCTCGCTTCGGCAAATGCTGGAACAAACCGGCTTTACCGAGATTCAGGTCTGTACAGCTTTTGAAAGCCGGATCGATCACTTTTCCTCATTTGGCCTGGATGTGGTCAACGGTCGAGTACGGAAGCCGGATTCTTTATTCATGGAAGCAGTTAAGCCGGAGGGATGGAACAGGGCTGCGGCCGAATAGCGCGGGATGGCGCACTCTTAACGCCATGAAGAAATTGGTTCAAAAAATCTTTCGTCGAATGGGCTTCGAGATTCGTCGCCGAGCTGCGATATCCGGAGTGGAAAGCGGACCGGAGCGCGGGTCGCTCGAAGGCAGTTTGGAACAGGCGCGAGAGGCTGGGATTGTTCCTGCCACGGTGGTCGATGTGGGGGCAGCATTCGGGTCATTTTCTCGTTCTTGTCATGCCGTCTTCCCTCAGGCGCGGTATCTCATGATCGAGCCGCTGGAGGAGTATGCATCCTCCCTAGAGGCGGTAGTCAAAGAAATTCCTGGCGCGAGTTACGAGATTGCTGCCGCCGGAGCAGAAGAACGATATGTGCACTTCAACGTCCACGACGATCTTGTCGGATCTTCTCTATATCGCGAGTGCGAAGAAGGGACAGAGGTAAACGGAGTTCAGCGTGAAGTCCGGTCGATTACCTTAGATCGATTGGTCTGTGAACAGAAGGCCTGTCCCCCCTATCTGCTTAAGGTCGACGTACAGGGCGCGGAACTCGATGTCTTGGCCGGCGGACAGGCGACGTTGTGCGGGGCAGATCTTGTGATTCTTGAGGTCTCGTTGTTTCAGTTTTTTGAAGATGGCCCGATGTTATACGACGTCGTCGAGTACATGCACTCAAGAGGCTTCGTCGCGTACGACATCCTGGGATTGCAGTATCGCCCCTTGGATCGTGCGCTGTCTCAGGTTGATATCGTCTTCGTTAAAGAACACGGCCCGCTGCGGAAGTTCCACTTTTATGCCAGCCCCGAGCAACGACGGGAACAGAATCAGCAGTTCCGAGCGCACTTCAGCACCTTGCTATCACGTGAGCGAACGCGGTGAGTACGTCGTCGCTGAAGATCTCAATCGTCACTCCATCCTACAATCAGGCCCCATTTCTGGAGGAGACCCTGCAATCCGTATTGTCACAACAGGATCAAAATCTCGAGTATGTGGTAATCGATGGAGGCTCTACAGACGGGAGCGCGGACATCATTCGGCGATACGGATCGCAATTAACGTATTGGGTTAGTGAGCCGGATAAGGGGCACTACGACGGAATCAACAAAGGCTTTGCCAAGACGAGCGGCGACATTATGGCCTGGATCAACAGCGATGACAAATTTACGCCTTGGTGCTTTTCGATCGTTCGCGAAATTTTCTCAGCCTACTCGGAAGTGGAATGGATCAGCACGGTTCAGCCGTTGAGCTGGAATGCGAGAGGACAAGCTACAGGCATTAACTTCAGCGGGGGATTCAACCGCAGTTCTTTCTTGAAGGGCGGTAATCTGCCGAGTAAAGGCTCCTTCGGGAGAAGGTATATCCAGCAGGAGTCGACCTTTTGGAGACGGTCCCTTTGGGAACGAGCAGGGGGCTTTATAAACACAACATATCAACTGGCAGCGGACTTCGAATTATGGGCGAGATTCTACAAGCATGCCGATTTGTATGGTGTCATGGCGCCGCTCGGTGGGTTTCGTGCCCATGGCAACCAGAAATCTGTTCTCCAGG
>NZ_CDLUDY010000106.1:0-6095 GCF_975968855.1 Petrachloros mirabilis | reverse complement strand
CGATGAATCCGCAGCACCCGCGGGATTTCAAGGAACGCAGCGATGCCCAGATGTACCACAAACACATGGCCGGCGCGCCGATGAAAGAACTTGTCAAACTGAGTAAGGGGCGGCGGATCTTCGTCATGCAGTGTGGCTTCCACGCCTATATGGAAAGTTGGGGCCTTGCTGTAAAAAATCCGTACTTTGCGAAGACCGATGAGCAGGGCCGGTTCACCATCGCCAATGTGCCGCCTGGAACCTATAAGCTGCTCCTCTGGCATCCCTATATCCGTATCCCGATCGAGCAAACGGTTACCGTTGTCCCACAGGGTTCGACCGAGGCGAATTTTTCCGTTCCGGCGCCGAGGGGGCGGCTCTATGCCACCGAGGTGCTGGATCATGCATACAACCGTTACAACGTGACGGAAGAGGTGAAGAAGGAAATCGATCCGATGATCGACAAGCAGGAGCACCACTAAGAAGAGTGTGAAAAGGTGCAAAGGTAGGATGGTGGGATTCATTCACAAGCTGATGTCTCGGGCCGGCGAGCACAGATCAGCAGAACGGTCGAAGGACGCAGAGCGTCGTTCGACCATCGCCGAAGGGGGGAGGCATCATGCAGGTTCGGAGAATCGTGTGGAGCATTGGAGTGTGGTCTGTCGCAGTTGCGATCGCCGGGGGGCTCGCTGTCTCTGGTGTATCGCCGGTTATGGCTGAAGAGTCAACGTCGACGGGAAATCGGGTATTTTTCAGGGGTGGTTTTGCCGGGTTGAACAGTGGGCGTGGAGGTGAGCTGTTTGTGGACGGACACAATGCAGCCGGATTGAACGACGGTACGTCGGGGTATTATGTCGGGGCCGGAACAGATCTGATGTTGACGAGAGATGTCTGGGGCATGATGAAAGGCATCGCTATCGTTGGCGAGATCGGAGTTGAATATAAACGTTTCGAATCGGAACGGGTCGCCAACTCCGACACTACAGGTGTCACAGGCGTTAGCAACGCAGGTCTGAACAAGGTGCAGTTGACGATGCTGACGGTTGATGTCGCTCCAAAAATAAAGTTCATGCAAGGGAAAGATCTTCAACCGTGGCTCATTCCGGTCGGGCTGGATTTCCACGTGATCAGCCCTCCGTCAAACCAGACACAGTACTTGGACATTGGCGTTCAGTTTGGAGCTGGGGCGGAGTACCGGATCTGGAAAGAGTTGTGGCTAGGGGTTGATGGACGGTATCATTTGGCGTCAAATCAAACAAACACCGTGAATAATTATGGGACGGTGGGAGGATATGTCGGTATCGGCTTCTAAATCGTTTTGGATTCGAACGATATCGGATACCAAGACGAATAGTTGGCACCGTGGCGAAACGCTGGGTTCTCTGCAAAAGCGTTTCGCCTCGTGTCTCATCTTTTCAGGCCCCATGCCCTTCGTTGTCCACGTTCAGTTATTATCAGACTGCGGAACAGTTCACAGTTCCTGAACTGCAAACACTGACGAGTCCTGCTTCTCCCGCTTCACTATCGTCACCATGTCCATCCTCTGGTTTACCGCCATTTTCCTCCATCTCATTGCCGCGGTCAGTTGGATCGGCGGGATGGTGTTTCTCTCCACAACCGTGGCACCGCTTTTGAGGAGTCGACAGGCGAGTTCAGAAGTCGTCGTCTTCTTTCGGGCTGCAGCGCGGCGCTTTCGTATCATGGTGTGGATTTCGATCGCCGTTCTCTTGAGCTCGGGGCCTATGCTCCTTCATGCGAGGGGATTAAGCATCGTTGATCCCGGTGGGTGGCCTTTTGTTCTTACGATCAAATTGACTCTGGTATTTGTCCTCCTTGTGCTCACGGTGCTTCATGATCTCGTGCTTGGCCCGGAGATCAAGCAGGCTACGATGATTCCCATAGGCGAGAGAACGAGAAGGCAACAACTCGCCGTGAATTCAGCCTCATGGATTCCGAGGCTTGCGCTCCTCCTGTCACTCGTAGTTCTCGCAACAGCAGTTGCCCTCGCGCGGTTCTAGCCATATCAGGCTGTCGCCTTCTGCAACAGCGTTCTGCCATATCCTGTAGCACGGCTCCACTTCCCCTGTGTACTGGCCAAGAGGTTGACGGTGTAAGGAGTCGATTTCCCTTGGAAATACGAAACTTGTGTTTCCGAAACGATGGGGAGTTGTCTTTGCAAGAGCGGGCCAATGGGCATCAATGAATTGAAGGAATTCGACTATGCACCCTATCCATCCAATGCTGGTACATTTCCCTATCGCCCTCCTGTCTGCTGCGGTCTTGCTTGATTTCATCGCGCTTAGATGGCGTCCGGATGAAACTCGTATAGCCAGTCTGTATTCGCTCGTGCTGGGTCTCGCCGGCGCAGCGGTGTCGGTTGTTTCAGGTGCATTGGCGGAGGAGTCTGCTGAGCATAGCGGAGTACCCGAATTTGTCCTCGAAGTTCACGAAAAGTTGGGGTTCGCGGTGTTTTGGATCTTTGCGGCGTTGCTCGGACTACGTCTTGCTGAGTGGTTGGACGTCATGAAGACACGGCCTGTCGCCTCGTTATCGGTGGGGATAGTAGGAGTACTCGTATTGTTTGTCGCTAGTTACTATGGCGGGAGTTTGGTCTACGACTATGGCGCGGGGGTCGCAATTCAGCGATAAAGTTTACACTTTAGGATCTGTGAAATGCGAATCTTTTGAGGGCGCAGCAACTCACATCTGAGTGATGGTCGAACGAGAACCACTTAGAAGCCTGCAAAGTAAGGAGGAAGTCATGGCTCGCGTTGTGATTATCGGGGCATCGATCGGGGGATTGCCGGCCGCGTATGAAGCACGAGCCCTATTGAACAAGAAGCACAAGGTGACGGTGATCTCAAACGTCGAGTCGTTTCATTTTGTGCCGTCGAATCCCTGGGTGGCGGTAGGATGGCGGAAACGAAAGGACATCAGCTTCGCGCTGGGGCCGGTGTTACAGAAGAAAAGCATCGAGTTCATCCATGCGGCAGCCGATCGGATCGAGCCGGAGCAGAATCGCGTCGTCACAGCAAAGGGCGAGATTCCATACGATTACCTCATCATCGCGACCGGACCTAAGCTGAATTTCGGCGCAGTTCCCGGACTCGGTCCCAGCGGCAATACACAATCGGTCTGTAACGTCGATCATGCCGAACAGGCGTGGGGGTCGTATCAAAGCTTTTTAAGAGACCCGGGTCCCATTGTAGTAGGGGCTGCACAGGGTGCGTCCTGCTTCGGCCCAGCCTATGAAATGGCCTTCATTCTCGATGCCGATCTCCGTAAGAAGAGGCTGAGGAAGAAAGTCCCCATCTATTTCGTGACGCCGGAGCCCTATATCGGTCATATGGGCCTTGCCGGTGTCGGCAGATCGCGCCGGTTGATGGAAGATGAATTCGCCGAACATTCGATCATGCCGCTCTCAAATATGTCGATCAAGGAGGTACAACCGGGCAAGATGTTGCTGG
This sequence comes from Petrachloros mirabilis, assembly GCF_975968855.1. Classification (NCBI taxonomy): domain Bacteria; kingdom Bacillati; phylum Cyanobacteriota; class Cyanophyceae; order Synechococcales; family Petrachlorosaceae; genus Petrachloros; species Petrachloros mirabilis. The sequence continues at coordinate 2,649 of NZ_CDLUDY010000106.1, read as the reverse complement.
AAGACGGTCAGGAATTGCCGTTCCGGTACTCGATGATCATTCCGCCGTTTGCAGGAGTTGATGCGGTGGCGGGGACGCCGGGGCTTTGCAACCCCAAAGGTTTTGTGAATATCGATGCGTACCAAGCGAATCCGAAATACAAGAACATCTATTCTGTCGGCGTCTGCGTCGCGATACCTCCCGTGGAGCAGACTCCTGTTCCGACTGGTGCTCCGAAAACCGGGTACATGATCGAGTCGATGGTCTCGGCGGCTGTCCACAACATCAAGGCCGATATCGAAAACGACGAAAAGAAAGAAACCGCCACGTGGAATGCGATCTGTCTGGCAGATATGGGCGATACCGGGATGGCCTTTGTCGCACTCCCGCAGATGGCGCCGCGGAACGTGACATGGGCGAAAAAAGGAAAATGGGTTCACTTGGCGAAGATTGCGCTCGAAAAGTATTTTTTGATGAAAATGAAGAAAGGCGTCAGCGAACCGTTTTTCGAGAAGGCGGTATTGAAGGCGATGGGGATTACGAAATTGGAGCGGTCGGCATGACCAGCAATCCGGGCCCAACTAGGGAAGATCATGCCGAGCGGAGCACGCCTCTCGGTTCGCGCCGTACTTTTTTTCGGTGGGTCACAGCAGGAGCAGCCAGCTTCATCGGGCTGGGGCTTGCGATTCCTCTTCTCGGATACGTAATTTCGCCGGCATTGAGACGGCGGGAGCGAAAATGGGTGGACGTCGGTAGTGTGGAAGAGTTGAACGTGGACCATCCACAACAGCTCGATTATGTCACCACGGTCCAGGATGGATATTTAAAGAACCGATTGCAGAAGGCTGTATGGGCGGTGAAGCGAGCAGAAGGGCAGATTAAGGTGTTTTCTCCCATGTGTACGCATCTTGGTTGCGGCTATCACTGGAATGGGTCGCAGAACGTGTTCCAATGTCCGTGTCACGGAAGTGTATTCGATATCGACGGTCGAGTACTCGCAGGGCCTGCGCCACGTCCGCTGGATTCCCTTCCGTCCAAGATCGAGGATGGACGTCTTCTGGTAATTTTCAAGGAGTTCAAGTCGGGCGTCTCGCAAGCGGTGGAACTGTGAGATAGGGACAGGGAGCGATCGTGGGACTGTACCAGTGGCTCGATACCCGGCTCAATCTCAAGCCGGTCGAACGGACGCTCCTCGATGAGCCCATTCCGGGCGGAGCGAGCTGGATCTACGTGTTCGGGTCGGCTACGCTCTTCTTATTTCTCCTCCAAGCACTCACCGGCATGTTCCTCGCCCTGTATTATGCTCCGACGCCGGACCATGCCTATGACAGCATTCAGTTTATTGAAGAACAAGTGACCTTTGGCGCATTCGTCCGTGGACTTCATCACTGGGGCGCCTCCGCCATGGTCGTCGCGATCGGTCTGCACATGCTCCAGGCCTTCTTGTATGGGGCGTACAAACCGCCTCGCGAAATAATGTGGATGGTGGGAGTGGTGCTCTTTGTCGTGGTGATGGCCTTTGCGTTCACCGGCTACCTGTTACCGTGGGATCAGACGGCCTACTGGGCGACGCAGGTGAGTCTGAACATGGTGGGGACTGTTCCGTTCGTCGGGGAATTCCTGATGCGGGTCATGCGGGGCGGAGAGGTCTTGGGGGCGCTCACCTTGTCCCGATTCTTCGCTGTGCATGTCCTCTTCTTGCCAGCGGTTCTGGTCACACTGGTCGTGGCTCATCTTTTTATTTTGCGGCGTGTAGGTCCCGCCGGTCCCTGGACCGATGAACGGGCGTCGATCGGCAGCGAGACATTCTATCCGCGGCAAGTCTATATGGATGCCATGGTGATGTTAGCAGTGTTTCTGGTCCTCGCGATGCTCGCGCTCCTGGTCCCCTTTCCTTTGACCGACAAAGCGAACCCTGCCGATACGAGTTTTGTTCCGGTGCCGGAATGGTATTTTCTCTTCTATTATGAATTGCTCAAGTACGTCCATGGACCGTTGGAACCGCTCGCGACCTGGGTTTTGCCGTTGGTCATCATCCTCGGGATGTTCTTCTGGCCCTTCATCGACAGGAATCCGGCGCGTCATCCTATCAAGCGACCCGCGGCATTGGCTTCAGGAGCGGTGTTTCTCGTCATTGTCTTTTCCCTGTTGGGTATTTCGTTGAAACAGCTCTACGCCGTCCCCCGGGTCGATCCGGCCATCGCGAGGGGACGTGCGCTCTTTTCCCAATTGGGATGTGCCGCGTGTCATCGCATTCACGGTGAAGGAGGCGCGATCGGGCCGGACCTGTCCTACGTCGGCGACACGCGACCTGACCGTGAATGGCATGTGAAGCACTTTCGTGATCCTCAGTCGGTATCGCCGGGCTCGTTGATGCCGAAATTTCCGTTGGACGATCAACAATTACATGATTTGACGAGTTATATGCTCAGCTTGAAACGGCCGGAATAGTCAGGAAGAATCCTTTGCCTTCCCCCTGGCTCTCACGGAGCAGGAGAAGGGAGGAAGTTATGAATCTGAACGAAATGTTGCGGTTGATTGCGGGGGTGTTTGTGTTGTTCGCGGTGGTGCTCGGCGCGACCGTTCATCCCTACTGGAATTATTTCGCCGCATTCGTCGCAGTGAACCTGATCCAATCGGCATTTACCGGATGGTGTCCCATGATGGCGT
>NZ_CDLUDY010000105.1:0-10617 GCF_975968855.1 Petrachloros mirabilis | reverse complement strand
CGTCGGGTGCGGCGCAGCGGAATCTTCAAAGGGACCGTAGATGACGCCGTCACGAACGTGGCAGACTGCGCAGGTGACCGCCTCCTTTTGGTACTCGGGATCGTAGTTCGGATTCGGTTCCTGAATCGCCTTTTCCACCCGACCCCTCGGGATCTCTTTGATCAGCGTCGGCTGTTGATTTTCCAGCGGCGTGTGGCAATTCAAACAGACCCAGATGTTGTTGTCTTTTTTCCAATAAGCCTGGAAGAACGGATCGTCGTACGCATGCGCATGGATGCTCGTCTTCCACTCTTCGTAGATGTCACGATGACACTCCCCGCAGGATTCGGCCTTCAAGCTCGTGAGGCCCTCGGGAATTTTCTGAAACGGAATGGCGTGAGCGTAGTCGGATCGAAGGCCGAAAATCACCACTGGCTTGATTTCCGTGTAATAAAGATAGACCGCTCCGCTCAGCACGAGTACGGTGATGAGGACTTTTTTCCAGCGCATCATGCCTGCAGAAGCGCCTTGATATGCGCATCGACCGAGGCCGCGAGCGCAGTCAGGTTATACCCGCCTTCAAGGGAAGAGAGCATCCTCCCTTGCGCATGCCGTTGTGCGATCCCTGCTACGATGCCCGTCAAGTCGGCATAGCCCGCTTCAGTCAAACCCATGCTCGCCAACGGATCGTCCCGGTGCGCATCAAACCCGGCTGAGATAATGACGAACTCAGGCTTGAAATCATCCGCCGCGGGAACAAGCGAGTTGAGGAAAATCGCATGGTACGTCTCGTCTCCCTCACCGGCCTCCATCGGCACGTTGATTGTGAACCCCTCACCCGCACCCGTGCCCCGCTCCGTGGCGCGTCCGGTTCCCGGATAGTGGGGATACTGGTGGGTGCTGAAAAAGAGAATTGTCGGATCATCATCGAAGCTGTGCTGGGTCCCATTTCCATGGTGGACATCCCAATCAACGATGAGGACCCGTTTCAGCCCGTGTTTCCTTTGCACGTAGCGCGCGGCGATCGCCACATTGTTGAAGAGGCAGAACCCCATGGCCCGGCCGGCCTCCGCATGGTGACCAGGTGGCCGCACAGCACAAAATACGTGATCGATCTGCCGACTCATGATCGCATCGACCGCAGCCAAAGCCCCGCCGGCTGCAAGGTATGCGGCGTTCAGTGAACCGGGGGACATACAGGTATCCGGGTCGAGAGAGACGCGGCCACTCGCCGGCGAACGCCGATTCAGCGCCGCAACATAGTCGGGGGTGTGCACCAGCGTTATCCACTCGTCTTCCGCCTTGCGTGGGGTTATCTTGATCAGTTTGGCAGCGGTACCACTTCGCTCCAGCTGCTGCATGATCGCACGAAGCCGATTGGGCGACTCTGGATGACCTGCCCCCATATCATGTTCGAGATAGGAAGGATGGTAGATGAAACCGGTTTTCCCCATGACGAAGCCGTAACTCGATGAACTGTATCGTTCCCGCAGAGTCAGATTAGCATGCGGGAATTGGCATAGACAACGCGAAGCTGGCGCTGCTATTGTCTCAACAACAGGAGGGATGCGATGCCCAATCCGAGAATCGAACCACTCAAAAAAGTCCTCGCCATGGACCCGAATGACGACGTCGCCTGGTTTGGATTGGGAAAAGCCTATATGGATGACGGGGATTTTGAAGAAGCAACCAATGCCCTTCGCCAATGTATCACCGTCAAGCCCGCCTACTCGGCCGCCTATTTTGCCCTCGCCCAATCGCTCCACAAACTGAATCGGCACAAGGAATGCCGCACTGTCTGCGAAACCGGGATCGAGGTTTCCACCAAGAACGGCGACGCGATGGTCACCAAGAATTTGGAGATGTTGAAATCAAGCCTTCCAGCAGATTGATCGTTACGCGATACGGGCAAGATTCAGAGCAGCTGGCAAAACGCCTCTCTCTGCAATTCGCTGAGAGCTGAAACTGGATCCGGGTTCTGAATCAGAATCCTGACGCGTGGAAGGTTGCGTTTTTGCCGAGATTGCTCAACCACTTCGACATTCGCCAGCCTCGTACCTGCTTTTGACGGCACAGGGTCCACATCCCAGAGCGAAATCATCACCCCGCTGAGCGAACGGAGCTTCATGAGCAAGAGTGTGACTGAGCCTGCCAAGGTCTTGAGATCAAGATGGATCACTTCATGGCGACCGACCTTCTCGCCCCGCAAGTCGGCTCGCGGGACAGAAATACTGAGGACAACGGGATCGCAATAGTCGGCCAGCTGCTTTGCCTTCTGCTGAATGCGCGCCAATATCCGATGGACTAAAATGACGCCTCGGTCCTCTTCCTCCTCAAGCTCAGCCTCGTGAATCAATCCGCGCAACGGTAATCGTTGTCGTTCGGACGATCCGACCATTGCCGTCACCTCGACGAAAAAACGCTCGCGTCCGATGCGGCATTCAAGATCGGCTGTTCGCGCCTGCGATTCCGGCAAAAACGTGACGCGTGCTCCAATGCGAATGAGTTGCGTGGCCAGTTCCAGCTCAGCCAGGGCGGATTCGCGGACACCATAGTCATGATGGGTCAGGCGGCGAACAAGACGAGATAGCCGAAGATGGCTCGATTGATCGGCGCAGTGGCGGTGAAGCGTCGTCCATCGCTGCTCAAGGTCACGCGAGAGGCCCTGCTCCTCCCGTTTCCATGATGCGACCTGCTCCCGTGATCCTTCGCGCAAGTGCGCGACGAGTTTGAAAGTCTTTCGTGGGCGAAATCGAGGCATGGCTCACACAGGTTCTGGATCCTCGCCGTCGTCCGGTGAAGGCCCCTCCGAGTATGTTTGACTGCGGACAACTTCCTCGTAGACGTCATCGAGCCACCGTCCGGCGCAACCCAGCACTTCTCGTACCAACGGCTCGGGCTGTCCGGTGCGTTTGATCGTCCACTGAGAAACATATTCCATCAAGGACTCTCGTTCGAATTGCCTTTCGGACTGAACAGCCAGGTTGACAAGTTCACCCAGTCCGGTCTTGAGAATATCCGCCACAGTTTCCTTCCCATAGGAAGTACTGGCGGTCACATACTGGACGGCCCGATTCAACTCTTGATCAGTCATCGTAAACTTCGTTTCAAAAGATTTTCACATTCGCAAGGGAGGCTGTCAACGGAGGTTCTCTGTTACATAAAAATGCAATATTTTCTCCTCGCACAGCGAGACGAGATGGTATGATCCGCCCATGCGCTTGATTTAATGAGGAGTGACCCATGGCAGGAGCCAAGAAGAGCCACAGACCATCCGCCAAGGCGGTGCCGGAACGATGGGACTTGAATGATCTGGTGAAGGATCCCGTCGAACGGCTTGACCGATTCCTTTCAAAACTTGAGGCCACGGTGGCTCAGATAGAAGCGTCACGACCAAACATGACGCCGACGATGGCCAGGCAGGCTTTCCAATCTGTCCTCGCACTCAACGAATCCCTCGCACAAGATTCCTCCCGGCTAGGCGCCTACGCCTATCTCTGGTTCTCGGAAGATACTAAGGACGCCAAGGTACGTTCCTACAAGTCGCGTGTCGAGGAGCGGCTGACAGCACTGCACAATCGACTCCTGTTCTTCGAACTCTGGTGGCAAGGTCTCGACTCTGAGAACGCCAAAAGGCTCATGGAGGATTCCGGGGATCTTCGCTATCACCTGGAAACGATCAGACGCTATACGCCGCATACGCTGTCGGAGCCTGAAGAAAAAATCATCAACATCAAGAACGTGACCGGCCGCAGTGCCGTCCATACTCTCTACGACGTTGTGACAAACAGTTTTTCCTTCACCGTCAAGTCGGGTACCAAGAAGAAGACCGTCAACCGCGAAGGTTTGATGGCTTACGTTCGGAGCCCGAAGGCATCGATACGGCAAGCTGCCTACCAGGAGTTGTATCGAGTGTTTTCAGCACAACGGGACTTGCTCGGTGAAATCTACAAGTCGCTGGTCAACGATTGGAAATCAGAGAACATCGGGCTACGGCGTTATACCTCTCCGATTGCCACACGAAATCTCGGGAACGACGTGCCGGATCAGGCCGTTGACGTATTGCTGTCAGTCTGCGCCAAACACGCCAATATCTTCCAGGAGTATTTCAAGCTGAAGGCCCGCATTTGCGGCATGAAGTCCATGAACCGCTACCATATCTATGCCCCCCATCGCACGGAGTCGAAAAAGTACAAATATGCCGACGCGGTCTCGATGGTCCTTGAGGCCTACCGCGGCTTCTCTCCCCGACTAGCCGACCACGCTCAGCAGGTTTTTACGGACCGGCACATCGACGCGCCGACAAGGCCCGGGAAAATCGGTGGAGCCTACTGCTACAGCGTGGTCCCAGGGCTGACTCCCTACGTGCTGCTCAATTACACAGGCGATGCCAGAGACATCGCAACGATGGCGCACGAACTAGGCCATGCCGTCCACGGGATGATGGCTGCCCACCATTCCGTGTTTACTTTTCATTCCACACTGCCACTGGCAGAAACCGCCTCAGTCTTCGGCGAACGCATCCTGTCGGATGCCCTCATGAAGCAAGAAACGAGCAAGAAGGTACGACAGGGACTCCTCCTCAATCAGTTGGACGACATCTATGCGACGGTCTTGCGGCAAGCCTACTTTGTTCGTTTCGAGAAGGCGGCCCACCAGATGATCGCGGATGGAGCGACCGGAGATCAGCTGGCAGAAATCTATCTAGGGGAACTTCGCCAACAGTTCGGCAAGGCGGTAAAGGTGCCGGACGAATTTCAATGGGAGTGGCTTACCATCCCTCACCTCTTCGCAAGCCCGTTCTATTGTTATGCCTATAGCTTTGGCAATCTCTTGGTACTGGCTCTCTACCGGAAGTACCATGAAGAAGGTGAGGGGTTTGTGCCCAAGTACCTTGACCTCCTCGCAACAGGTGGATCGGAAAGCCCTGCTACCATTCTCGGTAAGGTCGGCGTCGACATGAATTCAGAGAGTTTTTGGCGTTCAGGGTTCGATACGATCCAAGACATGGTGCAGCAGCTCGAAACAACTCTCCCGTAGGAATCCCCTACAGGGAAAAGTCTGGAAGCCGTCAAGTGAGGTTACGAGGGCTTGACACGGCATTGACGGATGTGCATAATGATAATGCTTCTCATAATCGTTCTTGTCTGTTTAGAGGACAGAGGCTGCTCATGTATCTTTGCCTGTGCAAGGGAATCACCGAGTCTGACGTCCGGGAAGCTGGTCGATCCGGCATCGTGATGCCCTGCCAACTGAGAGCCAAGTTCGGGTTGAAAGAAAGCGGCTGCTGCGGTCGCTGTTCCAAAAACATTCGGGAGTTCGTCGAATTGGCCACATCCGAGCATCAACTCCCTACCCCATCCGCTGTCCGACGTTAAACCGGCGGGTTCTCCCTCTCCACTTTTTCGCATATGGACACGGTCTTGCGCCAGGAAAAGGTCACCTGACCCTCTGGCTTTCCGGTTCATCCTGAATGTTGTGGGAGTGTTACGGGAAAAGGCTCTATCTGAACAGAGCGGCGACTTCAGCCACGCGCCGTCCTAAGGATCGGGCGTCAGCTAATTCCTTGTTATCGATCCCCGGGCTGTCGCCTTCGGTGGTGGCGGAGGCACCAAACGCTCCTCCCCCACTCACCACGATCATCTGATTGCCCAACATTGCCGCCAAGATCGTCAGCATCGCGACCTCTTTCCCGCTTGAGACCTGGCCTCCGGTCACAAAAGCAGCTCCGATTTTGTTCTTCATTTTGAATTCTGGGAAGACGCCGAATTTGAATTGCCAGTTGTCAAAGAATGTCTTTACGTCGCCTGACATATTCGACCAATAGACCGGCGATCCGACGACCAACGCGTCAGAAGAGAACAAATCGTCAGCTGTCACTTCCTCAACCCGTTTCATGACGACGTCCGTTCCAGGAAGACCCTTGGCCCCTTCTGCAACGGCTTCTGCCATCCGCTCGGTGTTTCCTGTGAGGGAATGATACGTCACCAGCACCTTGACCGGCTTCGCTGGAGTGTCTTGGGCGATCGCGGGGGAAGCCCAGAAGCTGCAACAAATCCACAGAAGAGAGGCGACACCCATCGCCTGTTTCATAGGGGAGACTCAGCAAGTTGGGGGCGATGAAGCTACTCTCGCTCCATGCGCGTTAATGCCGGATCGTTTCCTCGTCCACATGCTCTTCGACCGACACCTCGGTCAGAGTGCCGCGATAGTCACAGCGATGGCAGCGGATCCGCCATTCCTCGATCCACTTTTCCTGCACGTACGATTGGCGGCATTTAGGACAAACAAACACGCCTTTCTTATACAGTACGCGACGCTTTTCCTTCATAATTCTGTTGCTCCTTCCGAGGGCGAGGATGGCACAGCAAAGGAGGTAATTTCAAGGCACCTGACCCATCGGCATCGCATATTGACTCACAGGAGCATGGTATTTAGGATGCGCCGATGCATCGACCTTGCCTTACAAGCGCCCTTTTCTCTATTTGTCTCCTCATTCCTGCTTGCAGCCACGCTGAAGACAAACTCGTCCAGGTTCGACTTCCCGGTGGAGTCATTATCCATGCAGAGATCGCCGACACTCAGCTCAAGCGAGCGGAGGGGCTTATGTACCGGGATCACCTAGCGAAAGACCGTGGCATGCTATTCATGTTCGACCAGGCTCAGCTCTGGACCTTTTGGATGAAAAACACGAAGATCCCGCTCGACATCATTTGGATGAACGAGAATAAACAGATCATCCACATCGCCCGAAACGTTCCAATCTGCACGAGAACTGATGACAGCTGCCCTCAGTATCAGCCGAACGATCCGGCAACCTTTGTATTGGAACTGGGGGGAGGAGAAGCAGATCGCCTCAAATTGGAGAAGGGGACAAAACTGAAATTCGATGTGCCCAAGCTACGGTAGCCCTCACGCCCGCTCCTGCCACGCCCTCACTCGCCGAGCCGTAATCACCCCGTCGATTTTCTCGATTGCCTTTAATACTTGGTCCAAGTGCTGTGTGCTTGAGATCTCCACGATAAAGTCGAGCACGGCCTTGCGATCCTCTCTGGTGGTAATTTCCGCCCGGCTGATATTGGCATGACATTCCGCGATCGCAGACGACACATTCGCCAGGACCCCCGTCTTGTCGACCGTCATCACCGAAACCTTCACGGCATGTGTACTCGGTGTAGCAGAATCCCATTCGACCTCAACCAACCGCTCACGATCATAGTCCAACGCCTCGAGGTTGGGACAATCGATCGTGTGAATGGTCAATCCCCTGCCCCGCGTGATATATCCAAGAATACGATCGCCCGGCACCGGATTGCAGCAGCGCGACAACTGCATGAGCACGTCTCGCGCGCCCTTGACCTTCACTCCCTTCTCCTCAGACCTTCCGACAACCGGCTTCTGTGAAACCGCCTTCTCCTCGGCAGCAGGTACTGTTTCGGCCGAACGGGCTGTCAGCTTTCCGATCACATCGATCGTCGGGAGATGTCCAAACCCCACTGCCGCCACCAATTCATCCGTGTTGTCGTACCCCGCTTTTCTCGCGACTTCTGCCAGTTCATCGGACTTCAGCATCTGCGCCGGCGCCATTCCATGCCGCCGGAATTCCGACTCTAACAACCGCCGTCCGATTTCGATGCTCCGTTTCTGTTCCTCGACCTTGATCCAATGCTTAATCTTCGTCTTGGCGCGAGATGTGCGGACGAACTTGAGCCAATCTTTATGCGGCGTCTGCGTGGGTGACGTCAGAATTTCAACTGTGTCGCCGCTTTCGAGTTGGTGTTTGAGGGGTACGATCTTCCCGTTTACCTTGGCACCGACGCAGTGGTCGCCGACTTCGGTGTGAATGGCGAAGGCAAAGTCCACCGGTGTCGAGCTCTTCGGCAGTTCTTTCACGATGCCCTTCGGCGTGAACACATAGACCACGTCGTGAAAAAGATCCAGCTTGACGGAATCCATGAACTGGCGATTGTCCGGCAAATCGCGATGCCACTCCACAAACTGATGGAGCCAGCCGAACGCTTTCGAATCCCGTTCCGCAACCCGTCCCTCTTCCTTGTACTTCCAGTGAGCCGCAATTCCGTAATCGGCTACGCGGTGCATCTCTTCGGTCCTGATCTGGAACTCCACATGCTCGCCTTTCGGACCGACGACCGTCGTGTGCAACGACTGGTAGAGGTTGGACTTGGGAATCGCGATGTAGTCCTTGAACCGCCCCGGCACAGGCCGCCATAGGGAATGGATCACCCCGACCAGCGCATAACAATTCATCTTCGAATCGGTGATGATGCGCAGAGCAGTCAGATCGTAGACTTCTTCGAACGAAATCGATTGTTTGTTCATCTTTTGATAAATACCGTACAGATGCTTCGGGCGACCGTAGACCTGTCCCGGCAGACCGTTTTCCTGCATCGCCTTATTCACCAGCTCGATGACCTCCTGAATGTACTGCTGGCGATCTTCATCCCGCTTAGCCACACGCGTGCGTAACATCTCGTAGACGTCCGGTTTGAGATGCTTGAGGCACAGATCCTCCAACTCGTTTTTGATCCATCCGATTCCAAGCCGGTTCGCCAGCGGTGCGTAGATTTCGAGGGTTTCCTGCGCGATGGCCTGGCGCTTCGCCGCGCTGAGATGCTCGAGCGTCCGCATGTTGTGGAGCCGATCGGCGAGTTTGATGAGCACGACGCGAATATCATCAGCCATCGAGAGCAGCATCTTGCGGAAGTTCTCCGCCTGCTTCTCTTCATGGCTCCGGAACGTGATCTTTCCGATCTTGGTCACCCCGTCCACCAGGTGCACGACGTCTTTCCCGAACTCCTTTTCCAATTCCTCCGGCGTCGCCACCGTGTCTTCCAGCGTATCGTGGAGCAGTCCGGCCACGATCGCCGTCACGTCCGTCTTTAACGACGTGAGCACACCAGCCACCGCGATGGGATGCTGCAGGTAGGGCTCGCCCGATCGCCGAACCTGCCCTTCGTGTGCCTTGGCGGAAAACTCGTAGGCTTTGCGCACCATTCCCAGATCCGCATCGGAGTTGTAGCTCTTGACACGGTCCAGCAGCTGATCAATGTCCATCACGGTTTGATTAAGCATCCGATGGCCCTTCGCCGCTGATACGTACGTCTCTGATGCGCAACTGGATGCGGTCATAGCCGTTCCAGTGGTTCAGTTCAGGCACAAAAGCCAGATCCACCGGCGTTCGAGCCGGAATGCCTCGGTCGATCAACGATTTCATCCCGAAGCCGATACTGTCGAACGGCATGGAACGGCCCTGTCGCACCGTCATCTTCAAATGCTTTTCACCGACAGTGCGGGAATCCATTACATCGAGCCCTCTCACGGCAAATGTCGGCTCAGGATTTCCTGCACCGAAGGGATTGAGCGCGCCGATTTCTTTGATTAACGTCGTCGTCACCTCTGACAATTGTACCTCGGCATCGACATGCAGCGTGGGCACAATCGCCTCCACGCTCGTCCAATCAGCCACCACGGAGCCAAACCGTTCACGGAATTGGGGGAGATGCGACTCTCGCACCGTCACACCGGCCGCACTAGGATGTCCGCCGAATGCTTCGAGCACATCCCGGCAGGCCGCCAGTCCTTGATACAGATCAAATCCGCCGACGGTACGGGCTGATCCTTTGCCGATGCCTTTCTCGTCCACGGCGATTACAATTGTCGGGCGGTGAAACCGCTCCACCAACCGAGCGGCAGCAATCCCAACCACACCCACATGCCAGCGGCGAGAAGCAAGGACGAGCGCAGGAGGCAGTTCCTGCTCCTTCACCATTGCCACGGCTTCCGACATCATATCGGCTTCGATCCTTTGACGTTCCCGATTCAATTGCTCGAGTCGATCCGCCAGTCTCTGGGCCTCGGCATGGGACTCCGTCGTCAACAACCGGACACCCAGGATCGCATGGTCCAATCGACCTGCTGCATTGAGTCTGGGTGCTAGTCTGAACGCGACCGTTTCCGCCGTGCACTCGCGTGTGATACCCGCCACCTGTTTCAGCGCTCTCATGCCGCAGCGAGCCCCCCGTGACAATTGCGCCAGGCCTTCGCGGACGAAACCGCGATTCTCGTCCTGGAGCGGCACCACATCCGCAATCGTGGCCAATGCGACGAGATCCAACAGGGAGCGTAAGGGAACACCGGCTTCGCCATATCGCATTTCATAGGCTTGAGCCACCTTGTAGGCCAACCCCGCCGAACACAGTCCCTGAAACGGATAGCGTGCACCTGCCCGATGAGGATTCATCACCGCCACGGCGGGAGGCATTGCGCCATCCGTTTGATGATGGTCGGTTACAATCACATCCATGCCCAATTGCCGAGCCAGTGCAACCTCGCAATGCGAAGTCGTGCCGCAATCGGATGTTACGAGCAAGGATACCCCTTCATCATGCAGTCGCTGAACCGCTTCCAAGTTGAGCCCGTACCCTTCACGCTGGCGATGTGGCACATACGCCCGCACGTTCGCACCCAACGAGCCGAAAAACGAGATATAGATACTGGTCGCTGCCATGCCGTCTACATCGTAATCGCCGTAAAAACAGATTGGCTCGTGCATTTCCACAGCCCGATGCAGCCGCTCGACTGCTTCCTCCATATCAGGAATCAGGTAGGGATCGTGGG
>NZ_CDLUDY010000104.1:0-11335 GCF_975968855.1 Petrachloros mirabilis | reverse complement strand
CGGTGGCGTTGGAACATCCGGTCGGAGACGGCGGAACGGAATTCGGGGAGCTTCTTCCAGATTCGCAGGCCGTGCCACCGGATGCCCATGTGCATCGGATGGAAATGACGAATCAACTCGACCGAATTCTCGAGACTCTGACGCCGCGGGAACAGACGGTGATCCGGCTGCGATTCGGAATCGGATATGATCAGCCCTCTACACTCGAACAAGTTGGGCAGAACCTGTCCGTCACAAGGGAGCGAATCAGACAAATCGAGGCAAAGGCGCTTAAGAAACTGAAAACTCCGGCTATCAAGGAAATGTTCGCCGCGATTCAGTAAGCAATTCGGTAAGAAGAGACGCCATCGGCGATGAAGGGGGCGGGGAGCGATCCTCACCCCCTTTGTATTTTTCTAACGCTTTTCCTATACAAGGAAGTTATGCGAGAATGGGTACGACTGATCAAATGAAGCTCATGAAAGCTCAGCAGCTTGTTCGACCCATCTTTCTTCTCTCGGTCTTCTTCCTTTTCTCTTCCTTTGCCAGCCCCTGGATCTCGCGCGCAACAGCAGGTGAACTGGATAAATCTCTCACGGTTCCTGAGGTCGTCAAGAAGGTGCGCCCCTCTGTCGTAACCATTATGACCCGCGGCGTGCCGGCAAGCCTTTCCCAGGCACAGTCGGGCTCGGGATCCGGAGTTATTATCGACGAAAGCGGGTACATCCTCACAAATAACCATCTGGTCACCGGCACGAAAAGTATCGTGGTCGGACTGGCAACGGGCCGGCTGACCCCTGGCCGCGTCGTCGCACGGGATTTCTTGCTAGACCTTGCTCTGGTCAAGATCAACGCAAAAGATTTGATCCCCGCAACACTGACTCCCGTGCCGGAAATGGAAATCGGTGAAACGATCGTGGCGATCGGCAACCCTCTCGCTCTCAAGGGAGGATCCACCGTGACTGTTGGAGTCGTCAGCGCACTCGATCGCTCAGTTATCACGCCGGAAGGGGAAACATTGTATGATCTGATTCAAACCGATGCGGCGATCAATCCCGGCAACAGCGGAGGACCGTTGGTGGACTTGGCCGGACATGTTGTCGGCATCAACGTGGCTATCGCCCCATCGGCCCAAGCGATCAGTTACGCGATTTCGATGGAGGCTATCTACTCGCATATTCAGTCAATGATCGTTCGGGGATCAATATACCGGCCCGACCTCGGATTCATTCCCGTGACGATTACCCCGAGCATCATGTCGAGTTTCGGCCTCGAGGGGGAGCGCGGGGTGTTGGCCCTTGATGTTGATGCCGCCAAGCCTGCCGGGATAGCCGGCCTGCAAAGCGGGGATATCATTACAGCCGTTGATCAACATCAGGTATTCAACATGGGTGACTTTTGGCATGCATTGGTGCGATCGGGCGACCAGCCTACCGTCCAACTGACCCTGCATGGGAAAAGCGGGCCTGCCACACTCCAACTACCCAAGCCGGCTTCACTCAAGGGTGAATAATGACTGCCCTAGATGACAATGATCGGAAGGCCGGTTTCAAACTAGCCCGACTCATTTCGTTGACTCATCCCATTTCCTACAAAGACGGGTGGTCGTTGCAGCAACGGCTGCATGCGGATCGCTTGTCTGGAATTGTCCAGGATACACTGCTCATCCTCGAGCACTTGCCGGTTTATACGTTCGGCCGTCGAACGGAACCAGCTCATTTCGGGAAGAGCTTGAACATATTGTTGGGAACTGGAGCAGGAATCGAGCCCGTGAATCGTGGCGGTTCGATAACCTTTCATGGTCCTGGACAACTGGTCGGCTATCCCATTATCAAGCTGACACAATACGTATCCGGCCCGAGAGCCTATGTCCACCTCTTGGAGGACGTGCTCATACAGACACTCGCCCTGTGGCAGATAGTCGGCTATCGAGTCGACAAATGCCCTGGTATTTGGGTTCGAACCAGTGACGGTCACGCTAAGATCGCGTCCATCGGCATTCGGGTCGATCGTGGTGTAACCATGCACGGCTTTGCCTTGAATGTGGATCTAGACCTGGCCCCGTTCGCTCTTATTTCGCCCTGCGGTCTTTCAGATTGCCGGACGATCACCATGGCGGAAATTCTCCAAACCCCGGTCTCTGTAACTTTGGTGGCCAAACAGATTGTCGATATATTTGCTACCCGGTTCGACATTATCTGGAGTCATCATGGAAATGAGGATGTGACTGTCGATCACGAGGCTCCTGTCGCCTGTCGCCCATGAAGGAGGTCTAAGTGCTGATGTCGTCTCTACGGGAACTCGATAACCCCACCTTCCGGTTGGCGGTGGCCCAATTCGACGAAGCGGCTGAAAAGATGGGGCTGGACCCCAACCTCAGAGAACGGCTCAAACTACCCCAACGATCACTTGTTGTAAGTTTACCGATCATGATGGACGATGGACGGGTGGAGGTATTCACGGGCTATCGCGTCCAGCACGATTCCTCCAGAGGACCCTCCAAGGGTGGAATCCGTTACCATCCTGATGTCAACTTAGGGGAAGTAGCGGCTCTTGCGATGTGGATGACATGGAAGTCTGCATTGGTCGATTTGCCCTATGGGGGAGCCAAAGGCGGCGTGGCCGTAGCTCCCAAGCTCCTGTCGCGTGGAGAGCTCCAGCGACTCACTCGCCGGTACGCTGCTGAAATCTTCCCCCTGATCGGGCCCGATCAGGACGTGCCGGCTCCGGACGTAGGTACTGACTCGCAGGTCATGGCCTGGATCATGGACACCTACAGCCAGCAAGTCGGATATTCAGTACCGGGTGTTGTTACGGGGAAGCCCCTTTCGATCGGCGGCAGTCTTGGTCGGGAGGATGCAACGGGGCGAGGGGTTGTCAACGTGACGCTGGAAGCTCTCCGGCATCTCAAAATCGATATTGCCGACACGACGGTCGCAATCCAGGGATTTGGAAACGTGGGCTCTCACACCGCACGGATCATGCACGAATCCGGAGCCAGAGTCGTGGCCGTAAGCGACGTACACGGGGCGATCTACAACGCTCGCGGGCTCGACATACCGGCTCTCATCACCCGCCATAAGGGAACCGGCCTCACATTGGCAGAAACGAAACAAGGAGATACGCTCACGAACGAGGAGCTTCTGCAACTCGATTGCACTGTTTTGGTTCCGGCAGCCTTGTCGGAACAAATTACCAAGCACAATGCAGCCAAGCTTCGTTGCAGAATTCTTGCGGAAGGGGCAAACGGACCGACGACAATAGAAGCCGATCGCATCGTGGAGGATATGGGAATCTTCGTGATCCCCGATATCCTCGCGAACTCTGGTGGAGTTATCGTTTCCTATTTCGAATGGGTCCAAGACGCTCAACGATTCTTCTGGAAGGCCGAGGACATTCAGGTCCGTCTGCGGGAGCTGATCACCGCCGCCTTTCACCGTACCCTTGAGTTTTCGACGACAAAGCGCACTTCGATGCGTATGGCGGCGCTGATGAAAGGGATCGAAAAGGTTGCTCAAGCGCACCAAGACCGAGGTCTTTACCCGTGACCGCACCTGCTTGTCTGAGCAGTTTGTCTCACACCCCTGCCTGATCAATGATGAAGGAATATGCCCTGGCAGCCCTTGCAGGAATCTGGGCTGCCGATGGAATCTTGCTCCTGCTGGCGCCGCGTGTCGTCATGAATCGGATTCGCGAGTTGACGTCCGCCAACCCGGAAATCTTCCGCTGGCAGATGGCCACTGTGGCTGCAGGCATTGCGTTGCTCTTCCTGGGATGGGATCTGCCGCACCAACCTCTCTGGACTTTCACGGCACTGGCAATGATAGCGAAAGGTCTGTTCTTGTGGTTGGGCGCCGCAGAGGTGCGTGACCGGATCGTGGCCTGGTGCGTTACACGCGAAGAGGTAGATTATCGATTCTGGGGAATAGGACTATGTGCCCTTGCGGTCCTGCTTCTGCATGCGCTAGGGTGGATTGGAAACGACTCAGGGAATTGACGCAACCTCGTTTGGTTGATGGATAGGGAAGACGTACACAACTTGTGGGAAGCGCACAAACTCGATGATTGGCCTCGACTGTCGAGCCGTTATGAGGGTCCACTCATGACCTTGGACACGGTAATCTGCGGTTGTGTGGTCTATTTTCTCGACAATCAAGAGGGACTCGATGACCAACGGCGTGGTATCGTCGGTGACTGTCTTTCGGATCTTGAAGCGTTGGAGCAGGAAATAGAGGAGGAGAGCCGACCATATTTTCAGCGCCTCCGCGAATTGGGAACCTTGCTTCTTATCGCTCCTCCCTCATCGTAGGCATTCAAGGGAGAAAAGGCCTCTGCGGGTCGGGGTCCCCCCTGATACGGATCCAACCGGGTCGTGCCTTTGCAGGATAACCTCAAGCGCATTCCTTGCAAGTTTGACAACCCTTCCGATAGAATGCGGACATTGAATGCAAATCCCTCCACTGGATTGATGCGCTCAATGTTGCAGCGTTCCGAGGACACCTGGCCCACAAGGAGGAGTTGATGAAGGTTATCCTGCGACTGTTGTTGATTACCGCCGTTACAATGAGCGGAGGCGGTTTGTGGGCTACTTCAGGATTGGCTGAGCCATATGAATTGACGAAGAACGATGTGATGGATCCCAAGAGCATCAAGAGTTCTGACGTCTCGCTATTTGGGGTCAAGATTGGAGATCCCGAAGCCAAAGCGCTGGACTCTCTGGTTAACGAAAGGATTCCCGGAATCAAGGTTGAACAGGAGGCGCTGTTCATTTTTTTACTCGACCAGCGCAAGCCAACGGGCCCGATGGCTGGAGTACGTATTCAAGACGGGAAGGTGGATTTAATCTTCGTAAACAACCGGTTTTCATATAAGACGCGCGGAATCCTTCGTAACGTACTCAACAGTGAAAGCCCCGAGGATATACGGAAGCTGCTCGGCAAAGAAGAATATGGAGACGAGAACGTCATGGGCGCCATTATGGCCTATGACCAACAGGGATTTGTCGTAAATTATCTCGGCAAGGATGTGAACATCGAATTCTCACCTGTTCGCTAACCTTCCTCCAACAAAGAGCGCATGTCCCCCTTGGCGGTCATGCGCTGCTATTCTCAAGCAACCATTTCGACGCATCTCCTCGGGCGGCTAAGGCTGTGCCGGAAGGAACCAATAGGTGAAAAGACTCGACCGGGGGTATGTGTGAAGGTATGTCCGAGTAAGAAAGTGTGCCTACTGAAGCGATCCGGATTCCTTCAGGCCGAAATTGATCAAGCTTGTCGCAGTATTCCAGCGTCGCTTGGCATTAAGAATGACTAAGAGAAGGTCCCTGCCGTTCTGTGAAACCTTGGCGATCAGACAACGGCCGGCTTTTGAGGTAAATCCGGTCTTGATGCCCTCGACTCCGGGAATCCGACCGAGAAGGCGGTTCGTTGTACGCAGGACGTATCCTCTCGTTCCGTTGACGGGCATGATCGTCGCACGTTCCTCGCGGACCAGGTCGCGGAAGATCGGCTGTTGAAGCGCTATTACGCTCAGCGCAGCCAAGTCTTCGGCGGTCGAGTAATGGTCTGGATTATCGAATCCGCAAGCATTACTGAAATGGGTATCCCGCAAACCCAGCGCTGCCGCCTTCGCATTCATCAACATGACGAATTGAGATTCGTCGCCGCCGACGTGTTCGACGGCAGCCAGACAGGCGTCGTTTGCCGAGACGATCAGCATCGCCTTCAGCAAGTCTTCCAGTCTGAATACCTGCCCTGTCTTAAGCCGAAGATGCGTTTTGGGGGCCCTGGCCGCTGCCGGACTTACCGTGGCTAAATCGTCCAATCGACCCCGCTCCAGAATCACGAGAGCCGACATAATCTTCGTCAAACTCGCAGGCGAGAGACGTTTTCCCGACTCATGTTCATAAAGGATCCGCCCGCTATTGAGTTCTTTGAGCAAGATGCTTTTGGCCGGAACACGCCGCCGCCAAGGTAATGTCTGACCCTCCTCATGAACTGCCTTCGCGCGCCTGGATTTAACCACCGCCCTCTTTGCAAAGGCTGGCGAGGAGAGAAGTGCGTCGAGATTCACAAAGAAGACAGTGCCCAGAAGAATCGTGGCGTAGATTGAAATCGGCCACCATGCTACAGTTCGACACGATGTCATCCGTGCTTCTCTCATCTTATAAGCTGTACGATTCTCTCACCTTGGAGCCTCGGGCTCCGCTATCGATGACCTTCAGGAAGAACCGAAGCAGATCGGCGAGATCGATCCAAAACCCGCAATTCAAACATCGGGCATAAAGACGTCGATTCATGAGCGTATAGTGACGCTCGACCATCATAAACCCCTTACATTTCAAACAATGCACAGAATCTCCGCATCACAGGGACATTCATCTGATCCGATTCATCACCAACGCTAAACAACCTGCCAGCAATCCTCCGCCTAAAATTGTCGTTCCGAACGAAACGAATGGACTGGTCCCTCCGCTCGGTTGCACGCCGTCGAATAGGTCTCGGACACCTCCCTGCACCATCAACACAGACAGTGTGAGCAGTGCTCCGATCCCGAACCACCATGCGAAGGATCTCACTACGTCCTCGATCGGGCCCGCCGGCATTGGTAAAAAATGCGTCTGTGGGCACTCTAGCCGAGGGGTTCTAACCTGTCAAGAAGACGACCCGTTCTATCCGTTCGCCGCCTTCACCATGCGTCATTACCGCTTACTGCTCCGTTACAGTTTGCGCCGGAGCCGGTCTGAGTCCCCGATGAAGAAAAATGGATACCGTTCCCTGGCCGTTGTCAGCCGTGACGAGTCCCGGCTCTTCCATCGACTGCGTCGTGACACTGAAGAGGGCCACCGCGAACGGCCCGGATTTCGTTCGGTAATTCCTGGGTGGGTACTCGAATGTGCCGTCGCCGCGGCCAAAAAGAATCGACAGATCGTTTGATTGCAGATTGACGATTGCGACATCTGCACGGTGATCTCCATTAAAGTCCCGGGCGAGCCCATAATTTGGGCTGGCATCGGCGCCAGAATCGTGTCCCGCCTGAAAGGTCCCATTGCCATTGCCTAGAAATGTGGAAAAACTATCCCGTTCTCCGTTGATGACGAGTAAGTCTTTGATGCGATCGTTGTTGAAGTCGGCAAAGCTCACGCCGAGCGGTCGCTTTCCGGATCGATAGTCTGTTGGCTTATGAAACGTGCCGTCGCCATTCCCGATCCAAATCGAGACGGCATTCGACATGGGACCGCCGTTCGTGACAACGAGATCGATCTGCCCATCTGCATTAAGATCGGAAAGGGCGACGGAAGTGGGCGTGTCTCCATACTCATATTGGACCCCAAGACGGAACTCTCCATTTCCTTCTCCCAGAAAAACCTTGACCTTGTCGTTTCGTAAGGCCACAACGAGGTCTGGAAACTGATCTCCGTTGAGATCATCACTGGCAATACTGACCGGTGTGCGATGCACCGGGTATTGCGGCCCCTCTTCGAACTTCCCGTCGGCCCGGCCGAAGAGCACGGCGATCTGGTCACTGCCGGAACAAGCCAGAACGATGTCCGGATATGTATCCCCGTTGAAAAGTCCGGTTGCTAACGACCTTGGTTCCTGACAAACATGAAGTTGAACCTGTTCGTGGAAGGTTCCGTCTCCATTCCCGAGCAGGATCGAAAGAGTGTTGCTGCTCATATTGGTCGTCACCAGATCGGTGAAGCCGTCCTGGTTGACATCGAAGGGAGTGACGGTCGTAGGGTTCTTTCCAACCTTATAACTGGCGAAATAGTACAGAGGATCCGGAGGAACATAGGGATCCTGCCTGGAGCAGGCCGTGACGAAGAACGTCACCGCAAGGCCAATGGCGATGCTCAAACAGAGGCAACTGAAAATACCGGAGTCCATCCCTACTCGGTTATGCAATGACGCTCCTCTCGGCAATCTTCCAACGGAGTGGCGAGGCGACGGGATGTTCGTTAAGCAACAGGTCGCAAGCCTTGGACGCAAGTAAGTATACCGAGCGCGGCTTGGAGCTGGCAATGAACCGGAGTCTTGGCAATCAGATCCATTTGGGGAAATGATGTCGATTGTGTGGGGAAGGGAGGCTTTGAAAAACGCCCATGATCTAGGGTACACTAGCCACCTTGCAAGGAGGAGTCCATGGGGAAGACTGTAAAAATTGACATCAGTATGTATGGTATTGCGGAAGTGCTCCACTGGTGCCATGACCGGAACAAAGGTCGCATCGAGGGGGTGAATACGGCGGGCTTCGAAAAGATGAAGGCTCTCTTGGCTGAAAAGCCTAAATCCGGTGACTACTTTACCCTCGACCAATTCTGGAAAAAAAGGGTGACATTGGAACTGACCGAAGAAGAGGTTGAGCTGATTGACCGCTGCCTTTACGACATCCCCAACTTCGACAATGAACCCCTTCCCCAGATTCGTCACAAGTTTTGGCCCAAGCAGGCAGCAGCCCACTAATCAATTCAATCCAGCCAGACTGAGCAAAACCACAAAACGGCGCCGCCCATACCACAAAACCGTGGCATGGGCGGCACACGCATGCTTCGCCGAAATCTATTGAAAAACGTGAACTAGAGAGTTCCCTCTCCTTTGAGATACCGTCGGAAACGATCCATCAATTCCGCTCCCAACGTTCCTCCTTCGGGTTTCTTGGTTTCTGGATCCGCGAAGTGTCCTCGAATCTCCTGCAAGCGTTTCTCTGCCTGCTCATTGCCCTTCAGTCGCTTGGTTTTCTCTAGGGCAGTGTCGAAGGCGTCGAACGTCAGTTCATTGTAGCCAAACGAGCGGATTCGTTTCACGGCCTTCATCATGGCTTGATTGCGAAATCCTGTAAGGTGATCGGAGTCGATCTCCTTCAAACCGAGCTTGCGGGCCCTTCGCTCGGCAGCCTTTCGAATTCCGCTACGCACAAAATCCGGGGAAGTCTGCAGTCGTTTCCACGCTTCATCCGTCCAGGCGATGCGCTCCTGCGGGGCATCCCAAAGCTCCGTAAGGACCTGTTCGTTGATTTGGGCGATTCCTTTCTCTCGAGCCCAGTCCTCCGTATCGCGCTTGAGCATGTCAATGACGAACTCCACAGCGATCGGTGGCGATTGTTTGACCTTTTCCTGCAGCTTAGCGAGGGCGCCGTCCGTCCACGGTAACGGCGCCGAAGCTGCTTCGCGCACGTCTCCCATGGATTCGACTTTTTCGAACAGCTCGACGTTTACCTCCATATGCCCGCCCTCTTTGGCGACCTCTTCCGCGATCTGTTTAATCATTCCACGCATGAATTCGGGGACCGTGTTGAGCCGTTCCTTGGCAGCGGCGGTCCACGGGAGTCGGCCTTGCGCCATCGCCTCCGCTGCGTCCGCCATACCGGCTTCCCCGCCCATCCCTCCCATCATTTGGCTCTTGAACTGATCGAGGATGGTTTCCGTAATCTCCGCGTAACCCAGTTCGCGGGCTTTCTTCTCAGCCAGCCGGCGAACCATGCCGCGCAAGAAGATCGGGGCTCGTTCCATACGCTTCAACGCGCCGTCGGTCCAGCGAACTTCGGTGACGACTGAGTCGTCGGAGTTTGATGTACTCATGCTAATCCTTAAATCGCTTGCGATCCGTTTACTGGTTGAGTAATTCCTTGAGTTCTTTCCCCGCCTTGAAAAAGGGAACCTTCTTCGCAGGAACGGCGACCGTTGCCCCGGTTTTCGGATTTCGCCCCTCTTTCATCCGGCGGGAACGAAGCCGAAAACTGCCGAACCCTCTGATTTCGGTTTTGTCCCCGCTCTTTAGGGAATCGCGCACGCAGTCAAATATCGTATTGACGACGATTTCGGCTTGCCGCTTCGTCAAGGTCGTCACCTGCTCGGAAACACGTTCGATAATCTGCGCCTTCGTCATGTCCGATTCCCCTTTCGCTACGGCAAGCTTGACCGCCGTTCCGACCGAGTTAGAAAACCATGAGATATTTGAGACTGACTCCTGAATAGAAATCAAGTTTAGGGAGCACCGCCGAGAGTTTCGATTCGAGTAAATCTCTGATCGAGAACCGGCGTCGTGGCTCGACGACCTTCGGCTCGCCTTCAATGCCGGCCAAGTCCGCGGCCAGTTGAATTGCATCATCCAGATTGCCGAGCTCGTCGACCAGCTTTGCTTCTTTAGCCTGCCTGCCCGTAAAGATTCTCCCGTCGGCGAGCCCCTGAACGGTCGAAACATCCAGCGCGCGGCCTTCCGCCACCGCATCGATGAATTGCATGTGCACATCATCCATAACTGACTGGAGAAGAGCCTGCTCCTCCTCCGTCATCTTTCGCAACGGTGAACCGACGTCCTTGAACTTACCGCTCTTCACAACGATACCCTCGACGCCGATCTTCTTGAGCAGCCCCTCCACGTTGGCCATTTCCATGATCACGCCTATGCTTCCGGTCAAGGAACCCGGATTGGCCACAATACGATCCGTGGCCGAGGCGATGTAATAGCCTCCCGACGCGGCAACCGTTCCCATAGAAGCGATGACGGCCTTGTTGTTCTTGTTACGGATGCGCTGCACCGCATCATAGATCTCCTGTGAAGGGACAACGCCACCTCCTGGGCTGTCAATACGCAGGACAATCGCCTTGACGAGGGGATTTTCAGCGAATCGCTTCAACTCCGTAATCGTCTGTTGCGAATCGAGAATCACCCCCTCGACGCGGATCAGGGCCACACGGTCTTCCGTCGAAAGGTCCAGATCGGGGAAGAACAGATTTATGAAAAGCAAGAGACCGAATGCAATCCCCAATCCCCACAGGATTTTCCTGAACAGGGAGCGTTTTGCCGGTCTACCCTCTGTGTTGTCCGTCATACGTCACATCACGTGCAGCGCCGAGCCCGTCGTGAACTCGGCGCTGCGCCGGTCATGAATTACCGCTCGTCGTCTTCGGCTCCCCTTTTCCGGCTTTGCTTCGCCGCACGCCCCAAACTTTGATCTGGCGCGCCCTGCGAAGCATGATACTCGTCAACATGGCGTCGCTCGGAATCCAGCTCGTGGTCCCGGAGGCTCAGGGCGATCTTCCGCTCTTCGCGGTCGACCTTGATGATCTTAGCCGTGACGTCGTCCTGAATTTTGAACTTCTCTTCCAGCTTAGCGTTTTGATCCAAACCGGCCTCGCTGATATGGATCAAGCCCTCAACGCCTCCCTCGAGCTCAACGAAGATGCCGAAGTCCGCCACCTTGCTGACTTTGCCGGTTGCCGAATCGCCAACACGATATCGGCTCGGGATTTCATCATCCCACGGATCGCGGGATAGCTGCTTGTACCCGAGTGACAGCCGTTCCTTTTCCTTATCGATCCGAAGCACGACCGCTTCGACCTTCTGGCCCTTCT
>NZ_CDLUDY010000103.1:0-11507 GCF_975968855.1 Petrachloros mirabilis | reverse complement strand
GCTGACCAGGCTAAGGGCATCGCGGCTGCCCAGATGGCCCCGACAACGAGAACGCTTGTTACCACCTTATGCATGATCGGATCTCCTTGGCTTGGACTCTATGACGACGAACAGGGAACGGTTTAGGGATATTCCCGATTGAACTCCTCCAGAACAGGCCCCGTAATGTCCAATGTCTCGTCCGAGTAGATCGCAGGCCCGCCCTTTCCCTTATCAATAACGACCTGCAACCCGAGCTTCTTGGCGACTTTCCCAACAACCCGTTCGACTTTCTCACGAAATTCGTCCAGGACCTCTTTTTGCTTTTCTTGGACCTCGCGCGTCAGCTCTCCGGCCTTCTGTTGATACTCGGCCATTCGGCGCCGGAAAATCTGTTCCCGCTCGTTCTTGGCCGCCGGACTGAGGACACTGGCCTGCTTCACAAAATCCTCCTCCATGCGGCGTAACTCTTTCTCCTCAAGCTCGATCAGTGCCTGGCGGTTTTTTGAAAATGAGGCAAGTGTATCTTTGGCCTTCTTTCCGGCATTCGATTCGTTGAGCAGCCGGGAAGGATCCACCAGACCGATCTTTCCTTCGATCTTCGTGTCGACGGCCGTGCAACTCACCATAGCCCCGAGCCCGCACGCGAGAAGGAACTGAAGACAGCGTGATACGTGTATCGATCTCACCAAACACCTCATAACATACGCCATTAGAACAATGTCCCGATCGTAAACTCAAAAACTCCCTTGCGCTCTCCCGGGCGAGGATCAAGGTTGATGCCATAGGCTGCCCGCAGAGGCCCAAATGGGGATATCCATCTGACTTCTAAGCCCGCGGCCGGCCTTAAATCGAGAGAAATCGCCTCATCATCGTTGAAACCCCTTCCATAGTCAAAGAAGAGGACGCCATTCAGCTTGGCATCTTGGGAAACGGTAAAGATAAAATCGGCATTAAAAATCAGTTGGTTTGATGCACCAATCAAGGTATTCAAAGGCGTTACAGGCCCTGCCCGACCGAACACAAATCCGCGAACCGTGTTGATACCGCCGACGAAATATCGTTCCGTCAGCGGGATAGGCTCCCCGTTTCGTCCATGAGCGGCTCCGTATCTTGCGCGTAAAGACACCCGTGTGTCGAACGGCAAAGGAGTGTATTTCATGACATCTACGTCGTATTTGACGAAGTCGTTGGTTCCTCCCAGGTAGGGCGTTCCCAAACCTCCGCCAACACTGAACCGCCAACCGCTCCGAGGATCGAGATAGTAGTCCCTGGTGTCCCGGGCGATGATCGCCCGAAATCCTGTTGTACTCTGATATCCCAACTGCGAGCAAATCAACGGGATGACGTCTGGACAGAGTCCAGGTTGGGGGTCCTTGTAATTCAACGATTCGCCCACCAAGGTCACACTCCCCGTAACATATTCGGAAAGCCACCGTCCGAATGTGACGTTAACGCCTGCTTTGTTCTCCACGTAAGAAAGATAGTTCGTCAGAGTAGAAAAGGCGTCGATTTGCATGGACGTCAACGAATCATTCAAATAGGGATTGCGAAAGGAGATCAACCCGATCGTACGTCGTTGACCGAGCTGCCCGCGGATTCGCCCCATCCAACCATTCCCGCCCAGATTCCCCTCCGTAATGTCGGCAATTGCAACCAACTGATCTAAGGTGCTGAAACCGCCACCGATGCTAAATTGTCCTGTTGGCTTTTCTTTCACCCGCACGTTGAGGTCTACCTTATCCTTTTCGACCTGTTCAGGAAGAATCTCCACGGTTTCAAAGAAGTTTAAGTTGTTCAACCGCTGAAAACTCCGCTTGAGAGACGGGGTGTCGATCACGTCCTGCTCATCTACCCTCAATTCCCGGCGGATGACATTATCTTTTGTCTTGTCATTACCGTTCACGTTGATCTGACGGATCCGCATCATCTCGCCTTCTTTGATGTTGAAGATGATCGTGGCGGTTCGATCTTCTGTGTTGGGATTAACGGAAGGGGAGACGTCGGCGAAGGCATAGCCTCGGCTTCCATAGAGATCGGTCAGGCGAGTGACTTCGTCCCGCACCTTCTGTCGCTGGAAGATTTCCCCCGGCTTGATCTTGACACGTTCCAGCAACTCAGGTTCTTCAAACACAGTATGCCCTCTAAATCCGACGCTGGCCACGGTAAAGGGCTCCCCCTCGTTGACCGGATAGGTGACGGAAAACCATTTCTTGTCTTCACTCAATTCAACCGTGGGAAGACCGACTTGAACGTTCAAAAACCCTTTATTTGCCAGAACTTCCTTGACCCGCTCCACATCGTTTCCGAGTTCCTCCTTTTTGAGGATGCCGGCATCTGATACAAAAGAGGGAAGTTTCAACTGCGTGATGATGCCGTACCAGGGAACCCACTCTCTAGTCGCCATCACTCTGAGGAGTTCGTCTTTCGTCGCTGATCGCAGCCCCTCAAACGTCACAGTCTTAATCCGCGCCTTCTCGCCTTCCTTGATAAAAAAAGTCAATCGTTTACGATCTTCATCGAGAGTCTGAACTATCGGGATGACCTGGCTATCGTGGTAACCGGCATCCTGATATGCGAGCCGGACCTTTTCCGCGCTCTCTTTCGCCTGTTGTTGGTCGAGAAATGCCTGGGTCTTGATCGTAATCTTCTCTCTCAGCTTGTCGTCGCCCAACTCCTCATTACCGTCAAAAACGACCTCCGTAATAAAAGGCTTCTCGCGAACGATGAAAACAAGAGCCACACCTTGAGGTCCGGAATCAGTCTCGACTTTAACGTCCTCGAAATATCCGGTCTCGTATAGAATCTTGATTTGCCCACGAACATTCTCAGGCGTGTAGGGATCACCGGCCTTGAGCGTCAAGCGACCGACGATGGCAGGCAATTCGATCTTCTTGTTACCACGGACATCGATCGAGGAGACCTTCTGATCAAGGGAAGGAGGCTCGGCCGTAACCTCGAACACCGAAGTGACAGAGAAGAAGAACACGATCGCCACAATTAGAACGAGCTGCCGTCCTGGAATAGGCACAAATTTCTCCACAGATTTAATGCTCCAAGACTGGTCAACACACCCGGCAGCTTCATCGTCGAACTTATGCGATCGAACCAAAACAACCCGTACCTGCAGTCTCGCCGCAATGAGAACAAGACTGGTGCTATCGATAGCAGCAACAACGAGGATGCGTGAGGTGCGATGCATAGTCGCTCAGCGCGACGCATCTCTTGCGAACAATGCTTGATAAACTGTCGGATTATATGGGTCGAGTATTTCGATGTAAAGCAGTTTTGACACATATCATCCCGCTCCACGCTGGCAATCATCGGTTCGCCGATTTCTTGACTTCACCTACCCCTTCACATACTATCGCCGTATGTCCCGTTCTGAAGTGCGCAAAGCCATTATTCCTGCAGCAGGACTCGGCACAAGATTTCTCCCAGCGACGAAAGCCTCTCCGAAAGAGATGCTGCCGCTCGTCGACAAACCGCTGATTCAGTATGTCGTCGAGGAGGCAGTGGCCTCCGGCATTGAGGACATCATCGTCATCACCGGACGTGGTAAACGCGCGATTGAAGATCACTTTGACCGCTCTGTCGAACTGGAAGAGAACCTGAAGGGCAACGGCAAGGCTCAGTTGCTGAGCCAGATCAGACATATATCCAATCTGGCGAATTTTTGCTACGTGCGCCAATCTGAAGCCCTGGGACTTGGCCATGCTGTTCTCTGCGCCCAACACTTGATCGGAGATGAACCCTTCGCTGTCATGTTAGGGGATGAGATCATCGATGCCCCAGTTCCCGGCCTCGCACAATTAATTCATATCTACAAGAAGCGCCGTGGGGCGGTGCTGGGTATACGAGAGATTCCGCATCAAGAAGTCAACCGTTACGGGATCATTCAACCAAAGCGTATCGCAGACAAGCTCTACAAGGTCGATGATTTAGTCGAGAAGCCGGCACCCGCCGTCGCTCCCTCGAATCTCGCCGTCATCGGACGGTATGTGCTCCCCCCGGATATTTTCCCGATCTTGAGGAAAACAAAACCGGGCAAAAACGGTGAGATTCAGTTAACCGATGCGTTGAAAGAGCTTGCCGCACGCAACCCAATGTACGCGTTGGAAGTGAACGGGAATCGCTACGATGCGGGAGACAAATTGGGATTCTTGATTGCGACCGTGGAGTTTGCCTTGAAGAACCCCTCCCTTGGGGCGGATTTCGCTGATTATCTTCGAAGCCGCTCCGATTCACCAAGCGAGCATCGCCGAGCCGGCAGAGCTTAATCATCGCTTAAACGAGATTGCAAGCAACGCAAGGGAGTTCCTCTGACAACGCGGGACTATTTCAATGACCGAATCCATTGAACAAGACCTGACTCCTCCCCAGAGCATCGAGATTCCTGACCAGCTTCCCTTGCTGCCCGTCCGAGACATCGTGGTCTTTCCGTACATGGTCCTCCCTCTATTCGTGGGGCGGGAAATGTCGATCAAAGCCATCGAAGCAGCCTTGGCCGGGAATCGAACGATCTTTCTGGCCACACAAAAGGCTCTGGACGTCGAAAATCCGACCCCCGACGACATCCATAAGATCGGGACAGTCGGCATCATCATGAGAATGCTCAAACTCCCGGATGAGCGGATCAAGATTCTGGTCCAAGGTCTATCAAAGGCGAAAATTTCCGGCTACGTCCAGACCGAGCCTTATTACTCGGTGAAGATCGACAAAATCACCGAATCCAAATCAGTCGGTTCCGTCCTCGAGAGTGAAGCGGTCATGCGGACGGTGAAGGAACAAATCGAGAGAATCGTCAGCTTGGGCAAGGTGTTGATTCCGGATGTGATGGTCGTCATCGAAAACCTGGAAGAACCGGGTCGACTCGCCGACATGATCGCTTCGAACCTTGGGCTTAAGGTGGACATCACACAGTCGGTGCTTGAAATCACCGATCCCCTGAAGCGGCTCAGGCAAATCAGCGAAATCCTCGCAAAAGAAATCGAAGTCCTCTCGATGCAACAAAAGATTCAAGCCCAGGCCAAAGGCGAGATGGACAAAACTCAACGGGAATATTTCCTGAGAGAACAACTCAAGGCCATTCAGAAAGAATTAGGCGAGTTGGATGAGCGGGCCGAAGAAGTCGCCGAATTTCGAAAGCGTGTCAAAGACGCCAACATGCCCGAGAAAGTCTTGAAAGAGACCGAGAAACAGCTGAAACGACTTGAGAAAATGCACCCGGACACGGCGGAATCCGCCACCGTCCGGACCTATCTCGAATGGATTGTCGAGCTGCCATGGTCAAAATCTTCAAAGGACAACCTCGACCTGAAGGCTGCCGCCAAAGTGCTCAACGAGGATCATTACGATCTCGAGAAGGTGAAGGAGCGGATCCTTGAATATCTCGCGGTCCGGAAGCTCAAAGAGAAGATGAAGGGACCGATCCTCTGTTTTGTCGGCCCCCCCGGCGTCGGCAAGACATCACTGGGTAAATCCATCGCTCGTTCGTTGGGGCGTGAATTCGTTCGCATCAGCCTTGGCGGGGTTCGCGACGAAGCCGAAATCCGAGGTCACCGCCGGACATACGTCGGGGCCCTCCCAGGCCGCATGATACAAGGCATGAAGCAGGCCGGCACGAACAATCCCGTCTTCATGCTCGATGAGATCGACAAAGTCGGCATGGATTTTCGCGGCGACCCCTCAGCTGCCCTGCTTGAGGTCCTCGACCCGGAGCAAAACAACACGTTCACCGATCACTATCTTGGAGTCCCGTTCGACCTCTCTGAAGTCATGTTCATCACGACCGCGAATCTGATCGACCCGATCCTCCCGGCATTGCGTGACCGTATGGAGATTATCGAGATTCCCGGTTACACAGAAGAAGAAAAACTCGGCATCGCACAACGATACCTCATCCCGCGCCAACTTTCTGAGCATGGGATCACGGAAAAACATGTTCGGATAGGTGAGCCGGCGATCCGTCAGATCATCACGAATTATACCCGTGAGGCGGGAGTCAGGAACCTCGAACGCGAAATCGCTAACGTGATGCGCAAGGTCGCAAAAAAGGTTGCTGAAGGGAAAGGCTTGGGGTTCCCCGTCAATCCCGCCAATCTCCATAAGTATCTGGGAGTGCCCAAGTTTGTCCCCGAATCAGAACTGGAGAAAGACGAAATCGGCGTAGCGACGGGACTCGCGTGGACGGAATCAGGCGGCGACGTCCTCTATATCGAAGCCACCGTGATGAAAGGGAAAGGCCAGCTGACGTTGACCGGTCACCTTGGTGACGTCATGAAAGAATCGGCGCAAGCGGCCCTGAGCTACGTCCGATCACGCGAAAAAACGCTCGGCATCAACCCGGACATGTTCACCAAGCAGGACCTTCACATTCATGTTCCGGCCGGCGCGATTCCCAAAGACGGACCTTCGGCCGGCATCACGATGGCCACCGCCATCGCTTCTGCATTGGCTCAGGTTCCGGCACGTCGAGATCTGGCAATGACCGGAGAAATTACCTTGCGCGGACGTGTCCTGCCGATCGGCGGATTGAAAGAGAAAATTCTTGCCGCTAAACGCGCCAAGCTGAAAGCGGTGATTCTTCCTAAACGGAACAAGAAGGATTTGGATGAGATCCCCAAGCACATCCTCAAAGGAATCCAACTTGTGTTTGCCGATACGATGGATGACGTCATGAAGATTGCACTTCGCAGGACCAGGACGTCTCAAGCGCATCGCCCATCGGGCAAGAGCCAGGCGCCGAAAAAGAAATCACTGTCCTCCCGTTCCTCCAGACCACGGCAGACCGGCAGGGCTGCGCATGCGCACGTAACCATGCAGGCTTGGCTGCCCCAGCAGACTCCGTAGCATGCCATCACCGGCCCGGCCCAAGGCCAACGATTCAATCAAGGAATTCGACCTGATTCGAACATTACGGCACGAGTATGGGGCCGAGAATGCCGCCGTCTTTCGCGGCATCGGCGACGATGCCGCAATCGTGATCCCGCCTACAGGTAGCTGGCAACTGCTAACGACCGACCTCTTGACGGAAAAAATTCATTTTGACCTTCGCACCACGAGCCTTTTCGATGTGGGATTCCGTGCGGCAACGGCCAATCTCAGTGACATCGCCGCTATGGGCGGGACCCCTCAATATCTTCTCATCACTCTGGCGATCCCCCGCACGGGAACACGAACGATGGTCCAGCAACTTTACCGAGGGATGATGGCGGCCTGCCGTCCCTACAAAGTTCAGCTCATCGGCGGCGATACCTCCTCATCAATCGCAGGCTGGTTCATTGGCATTACTCTCGTTGGCTCAACACCACCCCGCCGTGCTCTGCTGAGAAATGGAGCCCATGCCGGTGACGACCTCTATG
The DNA here is from genome assembly GCF_975968855.1 of Petrachloros mirabilis. Lineage (NCBI taxonomy): Bacteria > Bacillati > Cyanobacteriota > Cyanophyceae > Synechococcales > Petrachlorosaceae > Petrachloros > Petrachloros mirabilis. The sequence continues at coordinate 4,164 of NZ_CDLUDY010000103.1, read as the reverse complement.
TCACCGGTACGCTCGGAGATTCACTCGCGGGACTGAAGCTCTTGCGGGCAATCCGAACTCCTCGTTCGTTGTTATCGCAACACCGGAAATTTCTTATAGAACGTCATCTGCATCCTACAGCCCGCGTCAACGAAGGTCGCTGGCTCTCCTCAGGACGGTGGGCCAGCTCAGCCATCGATATCTCTGATGGACTATCCGGCGATCTCCGGCATATCTGCGAAGAGAGCCACGTGGGCGCCGAAATCGATCTGTCCGCGTTACCCATCTCGAAAGCCTGTCGCGCCTATGCTGCCGCGACGAGACAAGATGCAACAGCGCTCGCACTTGCCGGAGGTGAAGACTACGAGCTACTTTTCACAGTGCCTCGGCGACACAGACTCCGTTTCAAACAACGTGCGGCTTCCCGGAAAATTCGTATTACCAGGATAGGCACAATCACACCTGCTAAATCCGGCATCCAGGGCGCATTACCGGATGGACAACGCAGGCCGCTACCTCTCACCAGTTATGAGCATTTTCGTTCCACTTGAATAAGATCAGACGAAGACCATGGCTTCCTTTCGATCACTACTCAAACAAATCCTCCATCTCCAAGAATCACCGCAAAGAACCGCCCTTGCTTTCGCCATTGGCACGGCCATTGCCTTTTGTCCCTTCTACGGCTTCCACATGCTTCTCGTTGTCTTTTGCACCTGGGCTCTCGGTTTGAATTTCGTGGCCTTACTGGCCGGTGCCCTCATCAACAATCCTTGGACGATTGTACCGATCCTTGGTGCCACCTACTGGACCGGCGCCCTCCTCCTTGGACGAACCGAGTCTCCGTCATTAGACTGGACCAATCTCGGATTCTCCGCCATTTACGATCAGATCATGCCGCATGCGGTCCCATTTTTTCTCGGAGGAATTGTTCTCAGCCTCATCGGTGCCATATTTTCATACCCCCTGGCGATGTACCTTGTTATGAAACATCGTCGTCACCGAGACAGCCCCGCGAAGCCGTTGCCGCCTTCCAATCCGCTAGGATAAGATGATTCGCTACATGGCTCGAAAGCGGAATCCACGTCATCCCAACGCACCCTACGACGGGTCAGCCCTTATCGCCGACCCAATCCATAAGTACGTCTCATTCACCGTTCCATACGGTGAGGCGGAGCAACATGAGCGGACTGAAAAAGACCTGATCGACTCTCCCTGGGTACAGCGGCTTCGTTACATCTATCAGCTCCAAAGTGCCCGGTGGGTCTACCCATCCGCGGAACATACGCGCTTTGTCCATTCTATCGGCACCATGCATGTAGCCGGTCGATTTGCACGACATCTTTATCCGTTTTTAAAAAAGGCCGTCGTCGACGCACCATCCGCTAATTACGTAGAAGAGTTCCTGAGAATTACTGCTTTGGTGCACGATATCGGCCACGGCCCGTTTTGCCATTTTTTCGACGACAATTACCTGCAAGCCTTCAATGCCAGTCATGAAAAACTCGGGCAACTCATCATCCGAGACCATTTGGGTCCTCTTATCAGAAAAATCCGGCGCAGCCCGTCAGGCCCGTTTGCCAAGGGTGAAGAGCTGAACCCTGACCAGATTGCCCATGTGATCCTGAAAGAAAAAGGAAAGGACAATTCGCGTTTGCCCCGCTGGCTCAATATGCTTCAGCCGGTCATTTCAGGCAGTTACACGGCGGATAACCTCGACTATGTGTTGCGCGATTCCTATATGTGCGGAGTAGCCGTCGGGCCGGTGGATTTGACGAGATTAATTCACTACACGATCATCACGAAGAAGGGGTTCACGATTCACAAAACCGGTCTTCCCGCCCTTCAAATGTTCCTTAACACCCGCATGTATCTCTATTCCAACGTCTATTACCACCGGACCACGAGGGCCATCGACATTCACCTACGGGACATTTTTGGAGATACGATGAAATTGCTCTTCCCGCATGATCCCAGGAAGAAAATGGACGAATACCTTCATCTGACCGACTGGTCTTTGCTGGAGCAGGTCCGCAACTGGAAGAAATCACGCCACGCCGCAGAACGACGCCTGAGCACGGAATGGGCGCGAATTCTCGATCGGGATGTGAAATGGAAGATGGCCTACAGCACCGTCTTGAAGGAAAAGGGGCAGGAACGGGGAATGGATTTCCCAAGTCACCAGCATTTTGCCAGACAAATCCAGAAAGAACTACCTACGGCCATTCGGCATGTCGCATTCCGTGTCGACATGGCCCCCCTCGATCCAAGACCGGACCCGAAAGACCGACGCGGGAACCCGCTCTACGTCTACGATCCCAGCACAAAGAACGTGTCGAGCGAGCCCCTTGAGGAATTTCTCGACTTGCTCCCAACCCGTCTGATCAGTTCCGCATCTTCTCGCTCGACCATGAACATGACGCGGCCCTCTCTCGAGCCGCCGCCACCGTGCTGAATAAGACACCCTCCAGCATCGAATCCAATTACTAACTCTCTCACGTACGACAGACGCACTCAATTTGGCCGACCTGCGACAAACACTCATTAGTTAGAGCAGAATGGGAACGGATGTCTTAATATGTCGAAGCAATAAAACGGCTTTGAGACCTGCCTTCTATACTCTAGTTATCGGCTGGAACCGCTTGTGATTCTGCCAAAGGCTCGGAGGGACTTGATGCCGGAATGGCATCGGCTGGCGTTGAGCCGTTCTTAAAGGGGAGGTCGAGCAGCGAATAGGGATTCACGCGGGCGCCGTTGAGTTTGACTCCCCAATGAAGATGGGGGCCTGTGGCGCGGCCGGTGGCTCCCACCTTTCCAATTACTTGCCCCGCCTTAACGAGATCACCGTCATTCACAAGGATCTCAGAAAGATGAAAATACATGCTGTAAAAGCCCAGTCCGTGATCCAAGAACACGCCCTTGCCCGAAAAGATATGATCGACGGTGATCCGCACAACCCCGTCGTTGGTGGCCAGAACGTCAGTTCCCATGGGCGCGCCAATATCCTCTCCGCTATGCGGATTCCGCGGCTTGCCATTCATGATTCTCCTACTGCCGAATTTGCCGCTTCGTCTGCCGTTGACTGGTTCCACGAAGTCGCTGCGCCAAAGTTTCAAGCGTGAACTCTCTGCGAGTGCCTGCCGGACCTGTTCCTGTTCCCCTTTCCAACGTGCGATACTCTTTGCATCGAGATCGACTTTATTCTTCGGAAGCCTTAGACGCTCGACTGCAAATTTCTCTTTGGTGACGAGCACATTGTAGCTGAGATGCTTGGTCTGCTCGCCCCGCTTGACGTCAACCTCTAACTCGTACGTCCCCGGCGAGTCCTGCATATCGATGCCAAGCAGTCCCACATAGCCGGGCAGCTCACCGTCACGGGGTTCACGGAAAAATGGTACGGTACGTTTGCGAAAGGTACCTTTGACTTCGGTGGCTTCTTGCTCTTCAGGCACCTTTACAACCAACACCTCTCCCTGCTTGCCGCTGTATTGCCCGTCGATCCCCTTGGGAGGTGGCGGGGTATTGGGGAACAGCTCGACGGGAAACACGCTCGTCAGCAAAACAACCACTGTGATCAACGAGCGATCGAGCCGAGAAATCCTTAATCGGGCCTGTCGGAGCGCAGGAAAGATCATCGGTAAAACCGTAACCCCGAAACTTGTGAAACGAGTTCATCTACCCGTCGATTGACGGCACTAAAGGGATCCATACAGAGAATCGTCTCTTCCCAGTATCCATTCAGCTTCAAGTAGGTCCAATCGACCGTGTACGACCGGTTCTTGGCGCGGGCAAACCGGATAAAGTCGCCTCGCACCTTGGCCCTGGTCGTCTGCGGCGGTGTAGACATGGCCCGTTGCACGGCCTCTTCTTCTACGACCCGTTCGACCAGTCCACGAGACTCCATTAGATAATACAACCCTCGCGTCCGTTTGACATCATGAAATTGAAGATCGAGCAAAAATACCCGCGGATCATCCCACCCGCATCCCTTCTTATCCATATAGGATTGGATCAGATGCCTTTTCGTCACCCAATCGACTTCGCGCACCAACTGCATCGGGTCATCTTCGAGCCTGTCCAGAACCGTCGCCCATCGCTGCCAGATATCCTCGAGAATCGGATCATGATCTTGTTGGGCCAAATACTCCTTTGCCCTTTCCAGGTAAACCCGCTGAATCTCAACTGCGG
>NZ_CDLUDY010000102.1:0-12439 GCF_975968855.1 Petrachloros mirabilis | reverse complement strand
GTTCCCAGACCGTTCCTGGCGCGTGCCGGCTATGCGGTTGTCGCTATTGGTGCGATGGCATGGTCGCTGCTGCTCGGATCACTCCCCGCGGCGGCGGAATGGTCGGTCATCGCAGGGGCAGAAACGATCTACACCGATAACGTCTTTGGCCTCTCAGCGTCCCGACGGCTGGCGTTGAGCGAGGATCCCAGCCAGCCGGTGAGATTTTCGTTCGGCCAACTCTCTGATGTGGTATGGAAACCATCCCTTGACCTTAGAAGATCCATGGCCTCGTCTCTCGGGACTACGGAACTTTCGATCAAGGGAGAAGGGTTTCTGTATACGAACCATGGCGAGTTTAATAATGGCGACTATAATCTCCAGGTGCGTCAGCAGGTTGCCTCAGATACCTGGTTGCTCCTGCGATATCGCTATCTGCCGAATCTGTTGCTTGGCCCGAATATCGAACGGCAAAGCGGCAATGATCTTCTCATGGAAGAGCGCGTGACGGAGCACTCCTGGCGTGTGCAATATGAAAAGCATCTGACTGAGCGGTGGCAGGGGATGGTGCTGGGTCGTTTCGGGATGCGGCGCTACAATGATGCGTTTTCGGAGCGGGACACGAACTACGGGTCCCTGGGATCCAGGATACAGTTCCGCCTTGTCTCGTCGGTTCTGCTCACCTTGGATTATCTGTATGAACGTGGATTGGCCGATGGCCGACATGAGCCACAGTACAAGGATGACGTGTCATATTGGCAGCATTTCCTCTCGTTCGGGACGCGATGCTCCTTGTCCGATCGCCTCGCGCTCGAGTTGACCTATGCCTACCGCATCAAGACCTTCACCAGTTCCTTTGTCGGGGATGTGTTTAATGGAGCGGTCGATTACCTGCACCAAGGAACGGCGCAGGTGCTCTACAACGTCTCTCCTCACATGCAGCTCACCATGGCCTATCAACGAACGCAACGGACTTCCAACGTGGTGTCGCGAGACTTTTTCAATAACAACGTCTCCCTGGGGCTGCAATACCGGTTTTGACACTCGCTACCGTCACCGCTCGATGCCCGGGCTGATCACTCATCGGGGCCGTTGATGACGTGGCAAGAAACGCAACTGTCTTGAATGTCAATACTCCATGACAGCCTGCTGACGCCACGGACGTCGAAAAGGGATCATTCATATTTTTGGGTGCGAGATGGCGGGAAGTCTCTTCTTCAGCGCCGGTCTGCTTACCGGAGGCCTGCAACCAACGGGCGACAGGCGAGGCACTGCCGGTGGCGGAGCGTGACGTGCACCGAGTGGGCTAGGGGCTGTTACGAAATGAGTCGGTGACGACGAAGATGGATCCCGCCAGGTGTTCTTGTTGATGAATGAGACATCGCACCCGGAACTGGCGTCCCTGCGCGCTGGTCCCTTCAAAGGGCGTTGTACTGATGCGGATGCGTTGCGTTTCGTTTGGCTCCACGGTGACGGAGAGGGGTTCTGTCTTTGCCTCACCGGAAGGTTCCACGGTGGTGATGCGCGAGAGTCCCTGGACCTCAAAAACATGAGGCGTCGAGGTCGGGTTTTCGAGGACGAACACCACGCCTCCCTCCAAATCCATCTTGTTGTCGATGAGTGTCAGGCTGGGCTGCCAAATGACCCGGTCGAGGGCGATTTGACTGGCCACGAAGCGAAACTCGCTCGCGTTTGCCGCTTGCGCCCCCAAAAGTGTTATCAAAACTAGCCCGATGCTGAGTCGTCCTGCTCGTGTCATATCTTCCCCTCTCGGGCTGGTGGTATCCGTCCCGGAACTTCAAATCCTTATTTCTTATCTTGCGCGAGAAGAGGGAGGTAGTCAATCGTGTCCGGTGCCTGCTCGCATGAAACAAGAGGACAGGCTACTGTTTGCTGCCCGCTTTTTGTCCCTGGAGCTTGATTGGGTGGTGATACGCGAGCTAAAAATGGGACACGCTATTGTTTGTACAGGATAGGCGGCGTTGCGCGTCTGCTGACAAGCCCACCGACTGACGGGAACGTAGCCGGTCTCCTTTTTCAGCCAAAAGGTCCCAAATGATGCCGCGCACGCTGCCGACTATATTGTGAACCGAGGGGGATATGTTATGTCTGATATTAGATTTGAATGGAAAACACATTTAGACCCAAAGAGTGAAGAGGTCTTTGTTCTGTCGTTATCCACGTTAATCGGTGAGGATGGCGCAAGGAAACTGGTCGAAATTGCGAAGATCTATGAACAATACGATTGGTTTCGGCTGCTTCTTGCCAGAATGAACGACCAAGTTGTTGGTGCGCTTGCGCTCTATTACGAGCCGCTTCATGGTTCTCATGAAGGATGGATATGTGTTCACCCCGACTTCAGGCAACAAAGGATTGGCGACGAACTTCAGAGTGAATTTGAACGGAACGCCTTTCAAAACGGCGTGAGAATTTTTAGAGCTGACGCGACTATGGCGTATACACATTCTCAAAAGTATCTTTTTAACCGAGGCTATAAAGCGGTAGGCCACATTCCTATGAGTTTTTCTTTTCTTCCGGGTCACAAGTCACTGGGAAGTGCCATTTCAGTATGGAAAATCATGGATCCCGCATTACTGAAGCAGTGGGAAGAAGAGAAACGAGAAAGCCTCAACTGGGAAGAATCACGATGGAGATGGTAGCCACTTCGTGACCGTTTTCCCCGGGTCGGTTGGTTGGGGCCAGATCCGCCTGCCGAAGTGAGCGCTTACGGCACCATGCACGCAGAATGAACCTCTCTGTCACGCACATGAAGGGACGGGGAGATCCGCTTGACCCCTCCGCAATTCTCGGGTAGGAAGTCCCGCCACCGTTATTACCATTGGCATTCACTGTTATGAACGACGAGCAGTACATGCGTTTGGCGATTGCTGTCGCGCGGGAGGGTATCGCGACGGGTCAAACGCCCTTCGGCGCCTGTCTTGTCAGGGCGGATCGTGTCCTGGCCTGCGCGCACAATGCCGTGTGGGCGAATCTGGATATCACGGCGCATGCCGAAGTGCAGACGATTCGTGCCGCCTGCACCGAGGTGAAGACCGTCGATTTGAGCGGCTGTGTCCTCTATTCGACCTGTGAACCCTGTCCCATGTGCTTCAGCGCAGCTCACTGGGCGCGTGTGGCGCGAATCGTCTATGGCGTGAAGATTGCCGATGCGCAGCGGGCTGGTTTTCATGAACTGACGATCGCGAGTGAGACACTGAAGCAATTGGGTGAAAGTTCGATCGAGCTCGCCGAAGGTCTGCTCCGCGAGGACTGTCTGGCCTTGTTTGACGCATGGATGAAGCGCCCTGATAGGCAGGCATATTGATGAGACTTGGAGCCGAACGAGGAGAAGAAAGTCTCAGGAACCGTTCAATCCCAGCCGGTCGTTGAATGAAAGACTCCGCTACGACGAACCGGATCGGCCGGATAAGCCGCGAGACGAAATGTCTTTGATCTCGCACCGCTTCTTCATGGTCTCGTCACCGTTCTGGCTGGCCACCCACTTCAGGCAATCCCATCGAACTGCTTCTTTTGTGGTTCGTCCTTCCTGAATCCGTTGACGCCAGACGTCAAGCATTTCTGTAAACTGATCCAGGTGGCAGGGGGTCCCGGTTTCAGGCCGACCGGGTAGTCCCAGACATTCTCGTTTCCATGTTTCTTGGGAAATTTCACCGCGATTGAAGGCTCTCGTCAGCTCGTAGCGCCGATCAGCGAACGAACCAAAGGTGCAGATTTCATCGGGGTAAGGAAGCGGCGCGGCATAACCCTGATCTCCTCCCGCCTGAAGCGTTGTCAGGCAGGCGAGTGCGGCCTGCTCGGCTGAGATGAGTTTCCGCTCTGTGTCCTTCTTCAGTTGATCCCGCTTGGCATCAAAGTCACTCCGGGTCGCGACCTGGAATCCGGTCTGGATCAGGAAACACCCGTGGAGTGTCAATGACAGAAAGACCACGAACACACTCTTTGGTAAGGTTGCATGATTCATCGCTCACCCGTTCGTTCTCATATCGCGCCACTCTCTTTGGCCTGCTCAGTGTTTTTCCGGAGGTGACGTTGACGGAGGTGATCTGTTGCCGCCACCGGCCTTTTGTTCGGCGTGCAGTTTAGCGGAAACCCGTGTGGAGCAAAAGGGGATAGGCTACTTTTCTCGTGTGATCGACAGTGATTCGACGAAAACGTCGTTTCAAAACTCCGGAAGAAAAACAGCCTGTCCCCTTTCTTCTCTGTTGTCCCCTTTCTTCTCCGTGCGGGCCCATCCCTTCATTTGACTTCGCGTGCCGGAAAGCGCAGCATACTCTCGTGTCATTCGAACACGAGGTGTTTCGTGCTGTCGTGCTGATCAACCTATCCCCTCCGGATATTCGTCCGCATGTCTCCCGCGCCCTGCCGGTGTGGCACACCGACAGGGCGTTGTTACGTCCGCTCCCGTCAGGGACGGATCATGCCCTGTGCCCTCACCTCAACCGGAAGGAGTCCACCATGAAACGATTTGTCATGTTCCTGACAGGAGGGATGCTCTCGTTCCCGGCAGTGGCCTTGGCCGTTGAACACGAAGCGGGCTATCGAGGCATCGGGATGATTTATTTCACGTTCATGGCTGCCATTCTGATCTACGGCGTGTATGATTCGTTCGGCAAAACGGCGATGTACGTGATGGCACCGATTATCCTGATCGGGTTGTATCTCATGTTGCCGCCTGTCTAAGCGGTCTGGGGACGGAACGTGGGGGCTGCCGGGCGTTCCGCGTTCTGTCCCGCCTCACGTCTCGCCGTGACAAGAAACGGTGTCAGCATCCTTTATCGGCAGTGTTGGATCCTCTCCGACCCAGCCCTATTCAGAAACAACTTTGGTTGATAGCATACGATCATCGGAGGAACACTGTTGGCTTCGGCTTTTGCACATGCTGTTGCAGCCACGGCAATTGGGTCATCGCTGGGGGTGCCTTGGCGTCTCTGGGGGACACTGGCGCTGGGAATGGCTTGTGCGGTGTTGCCCGACCTCGATGTGGTCGGATTCTTTTTCGGCATCCCCTACGAGCATGCGCTCGGCCACCGCGGACTCTCTCATTCGATCCCCTTTGCGGCAGCAGTCAGTTTTGGATTGCTGCAGATCGCCTACCGTAATTCTTCCAGAGTCGAGCGGCGTCGCTTGGGGTGGTTCTTCTTTTTAGCAACGAGCTCGCACGGTGTATTGGATGCCATGACGAACGGCGGGTTGGGGGTCGCCTTCTTCGCGCCGTTCGACAATACTCGGTATTTCTTCCCCTTCCGCCCCATTGAGGTGTCCCCGCTCGAGCCGCACATGTTTTTTACGCTACGGGGACTAACGGTGGTGGCGACCGAATTTGTCTGGGTGGGGATTCCGGCTTTGCTCGCGATCCTTGGTGTAACAGCCGTTCGGCAACTCGGCCGCGAGGCCCTGCCTCATGGAGTGGCCCTTAAGCCGGCTCCGGTGCCCGTGCAGGATACGCCGGAGTCCAAAGGGGAACGGGCGTCCGGTCCTCCGAAGTGACTGTTCAACTGCGTTGCTTACGGCGGGTTGTGTGCCAGTCTGAGGACAGGTACCTGTAAGATTTTCTCGATGAATCGTTTTGTGGTTTCTGATAAAAGAGGCGGTCCATTTCAGTCAGTTCTATGCAACAAAGGGGGACTACGATGAAACCTCTCTGGGGAATTCTCGGACTCTGCGCGATCGTTACGCTGGCCGGTTGTGGTGGCGGTCAGGCGGAAATCAAAGAAGACCGTTTGACCGTGGGCAAGGTGCAGGGCGAGATCAAGGTTGGCATGCCGGCTTCGCAGGTTGCCGAGCTGCTCGGGAGTCCGAATATCGTGACGACCGACGAGAAGCGGCGCGAAGTCTGGATCTACGACAAGGTTTCGACCGATCGTGTGGATACGAGGAGTTCCTCATTCGCAGGTATCATCATTCTCGGTGCCAGCTCGAGCGATCGGTCCAGTGCCCAGCGGCAGCGCACCCTCACGATCATCATCAAGTACGATGAAGAGAAAAAGGTCCGCGACTTTGCCTACAACTACACGCAATTCTAAAGCGGCAGGCGTGACACGTGGGTGGAGGGCCGCGCACACGTGTCTCTATCTGTTGTTCGTTGTCTTGTTGTCCGGTTGTGTGCCGCACACGGAGGCGACGGAATTCTTTGAACTTACTCCGCAGACTGCCATCGACCGGGCCATGCAGACCCGCATGTATGAAACATCCGATCGATTGGAATTGCTTTCCGCTTCTGCCGCGGTGCTGCAGGACTTGGGATTCCAGGTTGAAGAAAGCCAGCGGGATGTGGGATTCTTGCGAGCGACAAAAGAACGCAGTGCCCGGGAATACGGCCAGTACATCACGCGATTCCTGGTTGCGATCGTCTCAGCGCCGCTCGCCTTGTTCCGGAGCGGTCCCATCATTCTTCCCGTCGACTTGCACCAGAAAATCGCCGCCTCGATGGTCATAAGGCCGCTTCACGCCGAAGGCAAGAGGCAGGAGGTCCGGATCATGTTCTATCGGGTGATCTGGAAGGGGGATGGTGCAGCCGGGGAATCGGCCATCGCTCCCGGCGCGCAACAGATGGAGATGCTCCATGATCCCGTTCTCTATCAAGCGTTCTTTGCCAAACTGTCGAAGGCGGTCTTCCTGGAAGCATTCACAATCTGATGAAGAGGTCAGGATGAAACGACGAGCCGCCGGGGCACTGATGATAGTAGTCGCCGTGATGCTGGTGCAGGGATGTGTTGCGCCGGAGCCCGGTCCTGAATTGTTGGCGCCGACCGAAGCGCAAATGAAAATCCGGAGCGCCCAGACGCGCACGTTCGACGTGACAGACCGTCAGGTGGCCATGCGGGCTGTCATCGCGGCGCTGCAGGATTTGGGTTTTATCATCGAGCGCGCCAACGAAGCCCTCGGCCTGGTCACCGCCGCACGCTTCGCTGAGCCGCACTATTACGATGTGCTGGGCGTGACGGTGACGGTGCGTTCCCAACCGGACAACCGTACGATGATTCGGGCCAATGCGATCTACAACAACAAGCCGATTGAAGATCCGAAGGTATATCAGAACTTTTTCGCCACGCTCGAACGGTCGCTCTTTGTAACGAAGGATTGACAGCCGTGACACTTCTCGCTTCGGGCGCAGCCAATAACCTCGGCCGGCGAACGGGGATCGCCGGATGCACGCCGCTGCTCATGATCTGCTTGAGCTTCCTCCTGCAAGGTTGCCTGACGCCTTATGAATCACGGCATGAGAATCAGTGGGATTCCCGGGAGCAGATCTGGCTGTCGGAAGAAAGCCAGGTCAAACTTCGGGCTGCCCAGAGCCGGGTCTTTGACACCACCGACCGGCCTGCCGTCCTTCGCGCGATCATCGATACCGTACAGGATCTCTCGTTTAAGGTTGACGTGCTGGATGAAGAACTTGGCATCGTGTCCGCCAAGAAGTATGTAGATCTCGAACGGCCTTCGTACCTGGACCCTTCCTATCTCCTGTATCGCCCTGACGGTTTACTCATCCTCACGAGATCTGTCAGGAGTTGGGGACCCTTCTTTAACCGGAACGATTTGGTGAGGCTCACTGTGACCGTGCGTAAACGCAACGAATCGCAACTCGTGGTTCGGGCAAGTGCGCAGTTCTACCTCCGCGCTGTTGAGGATCCGGAGCCGTACCAGCAATTCTTCCGTGCGATCGAGCAATCACTGTTCCTCCAAGGGAAAGTGATCGATTAGGACGCTCCTGCCTGTTTGATTATCCGCAGACGGGAGACGTAGCCTCTAGTGCCAACACCATCCCTCAGCGAGATCCCGTATCCGGCCTCGGGTCGGAAACGAAGCCGTTACGATTGGGCATGTTGACGGCCGGAAGCGTCGTGGAATCCATTGTGGCGTCAGAGGAAATGATGCCGTTTTCATGGAGCAGCCAGGCGACTAATGCGTACACTTCGTCCGGCGTGAGAGATTGAGGTGCCGTGAACGGCATCGCGCGGTAGATGTAGTCGTACAAGGTCGTGGCGTAGGGCCAGTAGCTCCCGATCGTCTTGATCGGTTTGTCGGTGGTCAGCGAGCCTTGGCCACCGACGAGAGGAACCTGTGGTCCTTCGATTCCGGTTGGTCCGTGGCAGGCTGCACACTTGTTCGCGTAGACGGCTGCTCCCTGCTGAACAGTCCCACGGCCGGGCGGCAATCCCACGCCGGTCGGGTCGATTGCGATGTCCCACGCTTTGATCTCACCTTCAGTGGCCGGCCGGCCAAACCCATACCGTTCTGGTTCTTCAGCGGAGGCGACTCCTCTTAACAGCAGGAGCAATCCGGTGATTACAGCGACACCAGCTATTGTTTTACACGTGTACATTGGTCACCCGACCGTCTCGGTCAACCTTCCAACTCTGAATGGCATTGTAATGGTACTTCGAGTTGGTGCCTCTGACGGCCACGAGCGCCGATCGGGCCGGCTGGACATAGCCGGTCTCATCGGTGCAGCGGCTTTGCAGGATCGCCTCGTTGCCATCCCAGTGCCAATTGGATCGAAATCGCGTGTGGCAGCAGGGGAGGACCGGCTCTTGAAGCTGTGCAGCGTGCCAGACGCGCCCGCCGTCCGTGCTGATTTCGACTTTGGCCACACGTCCGCGTCCACTCCAGGCCAGGCCGCGAATCTCGACGAAGCCTGGTTCAATTCGCTCGCCGCCGGACGGGTTGGTGATGACCGACTTGGCGTCCATGACAAAGGTGAATTGCCTGGCCTGGCCGTCGGGCATCAAGTCGGTATAGCGGGACGTTTCTTCGCGCGTCATGAACGGGGCGGAGCCGAGCTTCAGACGCCTGAGCCACTTGATGCAGGTGTTGCCTTCCCAGCCCGGGATTATCAGGCGGAGCGGATAGCCTTGCTCCGGTCTGAGCCTCTCGCCGTTTTGCGCATAGCAGAGTAGCGCATCCTTCAGCACATCCGCTAACGGGAGGCTCCGTGTCAGGGCTGCGGCATCACTGCCTTCAGCCAGCATCCAGGTGGCCTCCGGCTTCAAGCCTGCTTCTGACAACAACGTTGACAGCGGAATGCCCGTCCACTCGCTCGTGCTCATCAAGCCATGTGTCTCTTGAACTGTGTGTCCTTTCGGTCCCTTCCATTCATGCCCTGAATTGCCGGAACATTCGATGAAGAGCGTGCGCGAGGTGGAAGGAAACCGTACGAGATCACTCATCGACAGCATGAGTGGCCTGTCTACGAGTCCATGGATCAGCAGCCGGTGCCGGTCGGATTCGATGGCCGGCACCCCGTTATGGTGTCGCTCGAAGTGCAGCGCGGACGGGGTGATAATGCCGTGCAGGGATTGATGCGGTGTGAGGGCATGGGTGGACGTGGTCAAACGCCGAACGGTTTCTCCGCTCGCTCGCGAACCGTAGGGACTTGGCGGCTGACCAGGGACGCGCGTGGGATCGGTCGGCACTTGGTCGGAAGCGGAGGCGTGAGAAGGAAGTATCGTATTCACCGCCGCAATTCCCACGGCTGCAGCGGCACCGGCCAACCACCTGCGGCGGTTGATGAGATCACCCTCGTCCGATGTGTCCTCTCCACTGGAAGGCTCGTGCTCATCGAATGCGCTCATCTCGCTCTCCTTACTTCCTGGAATGTTCGGGGATGGTTGGAGCCAATAGTGTGACGTTTCGAGCGCTGTGGACGCAAGGGGGGATGTCGGCGAATCGTGACAAAATCGTGTAGAATAATGGCAGGCTTAAGAGGAGATCGACAATGAAGATGGTTACCATTATCTGCCGTGAGAGGCTGCAGGATTCGGTGAAGAAGCTCCTGATGGACGTCGGTGTCAACGGCTACACAGTGATGTCCGGATTGGGTGGGCGAGGCAAGACCGGAGCGGTTTCTGAGCATAACTGGACGGATCGCAATGTATCCTTCGTGGTTGCCGTCGAGGAGCACCACGTCAGCCCTTTGACGGACGGAGTGAAGCAGTTGTACGCGAGGTTGCTTGAAAAGCAATCCGGCGAGGAAGTTCCGATGAAGGTGTTTCTCCAACCCTGCGAAGTCGTTCTCTAAGCAGGTGTCGTCTGCCCGCTAGCGGCCCGAGAAATGAAAACGGGAAGGGCTGCCCATCCGTAGTAACCAATAGATTCATATCTTGTTGTAATTAAAGGTGTTTGTTGTCGAATCCGGCTTAACGGACCCATTGCCGCGGCCGGTATGGATCGAGTAGAGTACAGTAGTGTCCTGCCTCATCATCTTTATATCAAGAGGACCCATGGGATTATTATATAGACCGGAGTTGGAGAAGGATAACCCGATTGCGCCCCAACCATATGTAGGGCCGCGAAGGCGGAACGCGCTGGCACGGACAGTCTCGAGGGCCGTGCAGGGACGAAAGTCGTCTGCTCGAAAAGCCGTTAAATCTCAGCGTTTGGCCAAACGCCGGGGTCTTAGCGCCAGGGCGTAATTCTTCCTCAGCAAACTGTGCATTCTTACGGTAAAGGTAGTGGGAATCTTTTTGTCCTCCAAGTCGCCTTCCGCAAGCCGTCGCCGTTGAAATTGCCTCTCCGTGACTGGTTTCCACTCTTTCGGCAGTGAATTTGTGCCCCTCTTCCGTGCGGAACTTGCCTCTACTGCAATATATGAATTCTGATTAGTCTGGCTTGCGCGTACTCTCCGGGTGTCCGGCGTATCTATACCCTCGGCGGCTCGCGTGCATTCTTGGGCGGGATTGCGATTGCCATTGATGCGACAGGAAGAGTGCGTGTCGTGTATCGACAAGGTATTACCTTGCGCCATATCGGTGACCGGTGAGCATTTGTTGAACGAATCATCTTAGAGGGGGAGGATTTCCGAGTGAGTTCTGGTACCATCGGCCTCGTTACGAAGTTAAAGCGCAACCACTATAGAAGCTCTGGTGGCACCTTGGCATCGGAACACAATACGCCGAGGAGGATGTCGTCTCAGACCGGGGCCAACGGAAGGAGGTCAGGGCTATGGGGAGTCAGTTTTCCCTTGAAGATGTTGTCAGGTTTGCCAACGACATTGTCATCGTGACGGAAGCCTATCCTCTGGATCCGCCAGGGCCGAAAATTGTGTACGTCAATCAGGCGTTTACCAATTTAACGGGGTTCACTCCCGAGGAGGTCATTGGAAAAACTCCAAGGATCCTGCAGGGGCCGGAAAGCAATCCTCACACTCGGGCTTCCATCCGGTCGGCCTTGGACAGACAAGAACCCTTCAGAACGGTCATTGTGAATTATGCCAAGTCCGGAAGAAAGTATTGGCTGGATATCAATCTGATTCCATTGAAGGACAAAACCGGGAAGGTGACTCACTTTGCGGCGATTGAACGGGATTTGACTGACATCAAGAAGGCAGAGGAGGAAATCCGGCAAAAGAATAAAGAATTGGAAGAATTGAATGAAACCAAGAACAAGTTCCTTGGTATGGCTTCTCATGATTTGAGAAATCCCCTGCATACGATCCAGTCCTTCAGCCAAATCTTGGAAGATGGCATGGTGGGCGGTGTCAACGCCGAGCAGAAGGACATGCTGGGAAGCATCTATAACGCGAGTAAGTTCATGCAAGCGTTGTTGGAAAACCTGCTCGATATCTCCAAAATCGAAAGCGGCAAAATAGAGTTGGACAAACAGATCCGGGATTTTAATCTGACCGTCAAGCAACAGGTGGAGTTGCAGCAATTGCTCGCCAAGAAAAAACAGATCACGCTGCACATGAACTTGAGCGAGATTCCTCCGGTGCGGTTTGACCAGAATGCCATCATGCAGGTGCTGGGCAATCTCATCGGCAATGCCATCAAGTTCTCTCCTCCCAACAGTAGCATCTATGTCGCCACGGAACGGGCAGGAGACCGGATCCGTTGTTCGGTTCGCGATGAAGGACCGGGACTTTCTCAAAAGGACCAGGAATTATTGTTTAAAGAGTTTCAGCGATTGAGCGCAAAACCCACGGGAGGGGAAAAGTCGACAGGTCTGGGGTTGGCCATCGTGAAGAAACTTATCCACCTCCATAATGGACAGGTTGGAGCCAAAAGCATGCTGGGAAAGGGAACGACCTTCTTTTTTAGTCTGCCGAGTGAATAGGAAGAAGAGAAACGGGTTCTGTCAGCGGCAGGGGTGAATCCATGATAAGGGCTAAGCGGAGAAGTACATCCTTCGCGATAATATACCCTCCCGGGGTGTGTTGACTTGCCCCTCTCAGAGGCATAGGCTAATTTGCGTGGCGTATCCTTCATTTCAAATGTCCTCGATGTCCGTGTTCTTATTTTCTAGGAGGGGGTAACGATGGAAGACCTAGGTCCCCCGAGCTACAAGCGTCTGCCGATGTAACGGTGCACCGCTGACGGTTGAGTGCGACGACCGTCTTTTCTGTGCAAAGCAGAGAATGACTCCCCCCATCCGCTGCATCAGCGGGCATTCCTATCTGAGTCTGCGCTTGTTCTGTGAGCCTGCTGAGTCGGGTTCCATGACT
>NZ_CDLUDY010000101.1:0-11548 GCF_975968855.1 Petrachloros mirabilis | reverse complement strand
TACAACGATACCGTGCTGGGCTTCAACAAGTCGGGCAAGGAAGTGGCGCGCATTCAGGTCGAAGAGCCGATCTACATCAGACCTGCAGAACGGGTCACCTGGTTGTAAGATCGCGGCCGTGAGACGGTGGGGGCCGGTGAACCGGCTCCCACCCCTTACGGGTGGAGTTCATCCCGTCGCACACCATGATGAGTGCGCCGGGTCGAGCGAGCTTGGTATGGCCGAACGCGTGACCTGGCTGTAAGCGACAGCGAGGCCGAGCGTCTCAGCGGGGCGGGGTGCCGCAAGGCATCCCGCCCTTGCTGTTTCTAGGAATCCCCGGTGGAAGGCAACGACAGCTTGGCCTGTCGGAGGGCGTACACCTGCGCACTCAATTCTTTGAGCAGCACGCCCATCTTGGGGTGAGAGGGCTCAAAGTCCACGGGGAGATTGTAGTGCTTGAGACGTTCGCTGGCGGTGGGACCGATGGAGGCGAGCACGAGCTTGTGGCAGGCCTCTTTGAACGGTTCGACCGCGCCATCCTGTTCGACGACTTGCATGACATGGTCGATCTGCGCGGCGTTGGTGATGAGCAAGACGTCGATCGTGCCTTGCAGAATTTCTGCGATGGCGGTCTTGAGCGGGCCTGTGTCCGCCGGGAGGGCCCACCGATAAATAGGCACGGCGAACACCTCGGCCCCCCGCGTGGTGAGATCCTCGATAATCTGGGGATTGGACGTGCCGTATTCCTGAATGGCGATCCTCAGCCCGCGTACGGGACGGTAATAGTCCAGCGTGGCGATCACATCCTGCCACGTATTGGGTTCCGGCACGGTGATCTTGGCTTCCACGCCGATGGCTTTGAGGGCGGCGAGGGGTTTCGGGCCTCGGGCGACGATGATCGTCTTGCGCAGGGCCTCAATAAGTTCGGCCAAGGGATAGCGGGTTTGCAGGACCTCGAGCAAGGCTTTGGTTCCGACGCCGGTCATTAAGATCAGGATGTCGATTTGCTGGAGAATCAGTTTCACGCCGAAACGGAAGACGCTGCCATTGTTCTGAAGAGGGATCGGAATCTCGCGCAGAGCAGGGACAACCAACGGGAGGCCTCCGTTCCGTTCGATCAGCCGCGTCATTTCGTCAGCCATGCGGCTTTCGAATGACAACACGCGCAGCCCATGAAAATCTTTTGGCAGCGTGGGGGGCTGACGAGGCTCTTCGGGAAACGGAGTTTGGGGCGTTTGAGATTGAGGGTGGCCTGTCGCAGAGGGCTTATCCGGTTCGCAGCAGATCGAGAGGAGCGCGAGGATTTCCGATGCCTCTTCCAGAAGAGGCTGGATGGATTGATCCTGGGTTGGGCTTGCTGCGGCCAGCAGTTCGAGCCAAAAGACGCAGTCGTCTGCGTCTCCCGAGGCGAGATTCCGGTTACGGTGGAATTCGTCTTCTGACCAGGCGCGCGCGAGGGCTCGGCAATTGACGGCCAGCGT
Organism: Petrachloros mirabilis; assembly: GCF_975968855.1. Lineage (NCBI taxonomy): Bacteria > Bacillati > Cyanobacteriota > Cyanophyceae > Synechococcales > Petrachlorosaceae > Petrachloros > Petrachloros mirabilis. The sequence goes on along the minus strand of NZ_CDLUDY010000101.1, from coordinate 10,085 downwards.
GGTGGCCGACTTTACGAGCGGTGTTTGAATCGCGCTGAGTTCAGGGGTCTTGGGGAGAGTGCCGAACAGCTTGAGGATTCCGATTGCAAACTGTTTCGTCTTCGTCCTGAGTTGATCCGTTTGGTCCGAGCCGTTCATGCCACGGTTCTACCATGACGATAAAAAGTTACTCAGCGCAAATGATTATTTCGCATTATGAGCGCACCGGAAGCCGGTTGACTCGTTCCTGATGCCGGGATCGCTTTCGATGCGCGTAAATATCCTGACAGTCGGCGTTTCAACCTGCCAGCCGGACCCTCGAAGGACACGCCCCTTTCCAGTTTCAGGCCCCTTGGGGTTCTTGGCCGGGCTCTTTTCATAGTAATGGGCGTCGTACCAGTCGTTGACCCATTCGAAGACGTTGCCGGCCATGTCGTAGACTCCATAAGGGCTCTTACCCGCTTCGTAGCTCCCGACCGGCATCAAGGTCTTTTCTCCGATCCAACGCTGATTGTAGTTGAGATGCTTGTTGGTGGGCTCGACATTGCCCCATGGAAATCGCCAATCGTTGTTGCCCTTAGCGGCCTTTTCCCATTCCGCTTCCGTCGGGAGACGCTTGCCGGCCCAGCGGCAATAGGCGTCCGCATCAGCCCAGTCCACGTTCACCACAGGGCGATCGGCGATCGTTTCCGTGATAGCGTCGCCTTGCCAAAGATTTCTGGTGGGATTGTTTGGATTTTGAGGGATACGGTGCCCGGTGGCTTTTACAAACTCAAGATAGCGGGCGTTTGTCACTTCGAACTTATCGATGTAGTAAGCATCCAGATGAACTGCATGTCGCGGATACTCGTCTCTCCCGCCGTCGCGATCGCCTGCCGGCACGCCCATGGGAAATGAGCCGGCCGGAATCAAGATCATCGGGGCTCCGTCCTTGGTGGAGGGTGCGGAATCTGCCGCTTGAAGATTATTCAAGGGACTGATGAGAGCGATAGTGAGGACGGTGTACCGTATCAAGCCGAATCGCATGAAAGGCTCCTTGGTTTTGGTCAAATAATCGACATCGTACCACAGCGATCAACCTGTTCGCAGCTTGATCATTCCGGCGAAATTCGAATTGACGGAGATCCGGAGGTCCCCTACTATACGGGACGTGAGGGAGAAATGAGCGTTCCAGCGCACCGTGGTTTCCGGCATATTGCTTTGAAGGTGACAAACCTTCCCCGTTCGCAGGCCTTTTATGAGCAGTTGCTCGGCATGAAGGTCGTCTGGCAGCCGGATCCCGACAACGTGTATTTCAGTTCCGGATCGGACAATCTGGCATTGCACCAAGTGTCTCCGGAGGAACTGCCTGTCTATCGGACTCCGGCTGCGCAGTTGTTGGATCACGTAGGTGTCATAGTTGATAGTCCTCAGGCTGTGGATCGGATGTACGAGGAGATCGCGCCGACGCTTGCCTCGATGGGAGGAAAGATTTTAAAAGGCCTCAAACAGCATCGAGACGGGAGCTATTCGTTTTATTTCTCTGATCCGGACGGCAATGTCATTCAAGCTCTGTATGAACCGACAATCAGCAAGCTCGAATGGGTGAAAGGTAAGACATGAAAAATACACCGTCCCTAGTTGTCGCGCCCATTCCTTCCTACTGCTGGATTTCATGAAGATCTGGGATAGCCTCCCAAGAAATCATTATGTCAGTCTCGCCCCCTGGTGTTGGGTGCAGTTGGAGAGCGGCGAAGCGCCGGGGCCTTTTCCTTTTGTGGCCGGCGTCGCACCCGAAGTCGTTGCCTGTCTGCACGAAGCCCATAGCCTCCTTGCCAGCTCCATCGATACAGCCATCAGCGACGTCTTTTCCAAGCGGGCAGCCCTTGACGACCCTGATCGGCAGCGGCGCTTGGAAGACGCGTATGCGGAGTTGGTGAATGCACGGCCGTATTTGAAGCAGCACATCAAGTGTGGTCGCAAGCCGGACGGCTCCTTCCAGTGGGAATTTCCGACCGATCCGACGAAGTCGTCGACGGTTACAAACGGCGGGCTTCGCATTTTCCACTCGGTGAAACGGCAGGCTATTCCGATTGGCTTCGATCAGCGTCATCTCGGTCCGATGGTAGGGAAGGTTCTCGGCATGTTGGATGGGACCCACCAGACCGACGAGCTTAAGACGGTCGTAACCTCGGCACCGCGTGAAGCCCAATCGGTACTTATAAGGCTGATGGAATCGTTATATCAGTATGAATGCCTTCGTACCTCGCCCGAGTCGACCACGCGGAAACATTGGTTCGAGATCGTACAAGATCGGGATACTGTACATTTAGGCCACGCGGCGTTGCTCTATCGCCAACGGGATCATGTCCTTCTCTTCGACCCGTGGCTGCTGCCCTGGTTTGCCGAGTCCTCTGTGCCTTCATTGTGGGGTTCGCTGCTCCCCAAGCCCGCGGCAGTGTTCTTGACGCACGATCATGATGATCACGTGGATCCGCGGACGTTGCTTCATTTGCCCAAAGAGACGCCGATCATCATCCCCAGCCGGCGCAATAAGAAGAAGCTCTTCTACGATTACCATTCGCTGTTGCGTGAATTGGGATTTGGACGAATCGTGGAATTGGCCCATGGAGAAACTTGGCCGTTTGAAGGAGGCACGGTCGTCTCGGTGCCGTTCTATGGGGAGGATCCCTGCGACTTGGAGATGCCGAGGAATTGCTACCTGATCAGCGATCGCGGGTATAACGTCCTTGTCCATGCGGATAGCGGACCGACGAATGAAGGACAGTCGGCGCTCAAGGAGCACATCATCGAGCGGATCGTTGATAAGTATGGACCGATCCCTCTGGTTTTGGCTTCGCAGCAACAATTGTTGGAAATCCGGAGCCTTGCTGCTCATGCTCCTTTGTCTAATCCCGGAAAGTGGCTCGACGTCGGTGAAAACGGGTATTTGACGAATGAATACTTGGCAGAACTCTGTGCCACCGCGAAGGCCAGATTGTTTGTTTCTTACGCGACAGGCGGTGCCGACTGGTATCCGGATCACCTCTCGTTCATGTTCAGCCACCGTAATCCGGCCAGAACCGCGCTCCTCACCGCCCATTGGCAACCGCCGGAAAAGCTGAAAGACCTTCTCTCGCCCCTATCATGCGGGTATCATTATGCGCGGGCTCTCGATGTGTACCGGGGGACCAGTGATGGAGGGGTCGAGGTCAAGTCCACGGGAAGTGCCCTGGAGCCGTTGAACCTGTACCGTGCCGAGTACGGTGACCCGGCCTTCATGAAGGCAGGCGGCCGGGTTTAACCTGCACGGTTTCTCACCAACGAGGACAGCTTATGACCACAATTCCGCTGACGCTCGTGACCGGCGTGGCCGGGTTCATCGGGTTTCACGTAGCGAAACGGTTGATGGCTCGGGGAGATCAGGTGATCGGACTTGACAACCTCAACGAGTACTACGATGTCCGTCTCAAAGAAGCCCGTTTAGCCCAATTGATGCCGGCGAACGGCTTTCAGTTCATCAAGCTGGACCTAGCGAATCGCCAGGGGATGAGGGATCTCTTCGAGGAGTACCCGATCACCCGGGTTGTACACCTTGCCGCGCAAGCCGGCGTACGCTATTCGCTCGTCAACCCCCACGCTTATACGGACAGCAACATCGAAGGTTTCATGAGCATTCTTGAAGGCTGCCGCCATCGGAAGGTCGAGCATCTCGTGTATGCCTCTTCGAGTTCCGTCTACGGCGGTAACACCCGTATGCCGTTTTCGATTCACGACAACGTCGACCATCCGGTCTCACTCTATGCCGCGACCAAAAAGGCCAATGAGTTGATGGCCCATTGCTACGCCCACCTGTATCGTATCCCATGCACAGGGTTACGGTTCTTCACGGTCTACGGGCCTTGGGGAAGGCCTGACATGGCCCTCTTTATTTTCACGAAAGCGATCTTGGAGGGGAAACCAATCGAAGTCTTCAACAACGGGAAAATGCAACGTGACTTTACTTACATCGACGACATCGTTGAAGGTGTCCTTCTAACGCTCGACCACAAAGCCGGACCGGATCCTGCATGGTCGGGCGACAAACCGGATCCAGGTACCAGTTCGGCACCGGCTCGGATTTATAACATCGGGAACCACCAGCCTATCGAATTGTTGCGGTTCATCGAGGTATTGGAACAGGCATTGGGTATGAAGGCGGAAAAGAAACTGATGCCTATTCAGCCCGGCGACGTGCCTGCGACCTATGCCGACATCAATGATCTTACCCGTGATGTCGGATTTACACCATCCACTCCGATCGAGGTTGGGATTCCGCGGTTTGTGGAATGGTATCGGAAGTTCTACAAAATATAACGGAGGCCCCAGGATTCTTGCATCCTGAAGCCCCCGATCCCCCATTCAGATATAAGAACGCTTAGGGACAACCGATAGGTACGAACCCTTGTCCGAAAATTTTGGACAAGGTCAAATAGCGGCTGTTGTCGTAGAACGAGTAGCTCGGGCCGCGCTGATTCTGCGCTGTCAGGTCTCCCCCGTACGAAGGATCCGATCCGAACGCAAAGCCACCGCGTGTTTTCTGGTTAATATTCAGCCATTCACCGTACATCGAACAGATCTGCGCTTGCAGGGACCCTGATGATGCCACGCTTGCGTGCCAATCCTGCGCCCAATCGGGCACATTCTGCTCTACGCCGGTCAAGCCGGGCTGAGTCCGGTGATACGGAATCGTGCCTGCAGCAGGACGGTGGGTCGGCATATTGTCTAGCGAGGGGACGATGGAAAGGGGCTTGAGGTCCATGAGCTTGCAGCCTGAACGTTCCTTGTTTGTATAGATCGACGTGCCGTCCGCCTGGGTACATTCCCACATCCGGACGGGATCAAAGTTTTCCGTTATTTCCGTATCGGCCAATGCCGTGCTCAACGGGACGACGAGCGCGGTTGCCGCGACCAATGAGAAGAATGTTTGTGGCCGCATAATGTACCTCCAGTGATGCTGTATGAAATAACGCATCGCAAACCTGATGTTTTCGAGCAACCCCAAGGCTGCTGACACCCTATGCCAGCGGCGCTGAATGCGTCTATTCACCTTTGGAGGGGGGTCCTGCTAATCGGGCTTGAGGGGGAAAATCGGCTCTGCTGGCCGATTTGATCGATTCTGAGGAACAGGTCAGCCAAGGTGCTGGCTTCTAAGTTTGGAAGAACATAGTCGGCTTCGCGAAGGTTATCAGAAGGATAAGTCGTGGCCAATGCAAGGACGTACATGCCGGCTCTTTTGCTGGAACGGATGCCGGCGAGGGAATCTTCTACAGCCAAACATTCCATCGGCTCGATCCGGGGTGCACCAGGTGCGTCGGTATTGAGTCGTTCGCAGGTTAAACTATAGATCGCGGGGTCAGGTTTCCCGGTCGGACAATCTTCTGCTGACACAACCAGCTCGAAGTCCTGTTCGATGGGAGTTCCGGCTAGCGCCGCGTCGATTTGCTCTCGTCGGCCGCCGGACGCTATGGCGATTCGATATCGGCGTTTTGCTTCTTTCACAAACTCAACAATTCCCGGGAAAAGCACCGGTTTGTGGAGTGCCGTGTGGGTGCGGAATAGATCGGCCTTCCTCTGCACGATGTGCAACAGCAGCTGCTCATCACAACTTCCATCGCGAGCGGTGAGGAGCATCCTTGCGCATGTTCGCTCGTCCATCCCCAGGTATGTGCCGTAGTATTCGTCTTTGGCTAGATGCAAGCCTGCCTCGGCAAGTGCCTGCTGAAAGCAGATGATGTGCGGGCTTTCATCGTCGGCAACGACGCCATTGAAGTCGAAAATGATGGCTTTGATCATGGTTGCACACTTTACTGTACTGGACTGGAGAAGCTGCAACAAGCAGTCGTGCCTTGTTCGATTCCTCACGGTGGGGTATCCTCCGCACTGCGCTCGTAAAGGGTGAGCGCGTAAGAGGTTAGGAGCTCGAAGAATTCTCCCATGACCGATTACAATGTGCTCGGCAATCTGCTCATCATCTTCGCGGTGTCCATCGCCGTCGTCTTCCTGTTTCATCAATTCCGCCTTCCGTCTATTGCAGGCTTCTTGGTCGCCGGTGCGCTCATAGGTCCAAACGGACTGAATCTCATATCGGACATAGCTATAGTTCAAGTACTGGCGGAAATCGGCGTCGTGCTCCTGCTCTTTACGATCGGCATCGAGTTTTCTCTCGTCCAATTGGCTTCCCTGCGCCGGCTGCTGTTTATCGCAGCGCCTCTACAAGTTGGAGGCGTATTACTTGTCGCCTGGCTTGGAGCGCTTGTGGTGGGGTTGACGTGGCGAGAGGGGATTTTCTGGGGGTTCCTGTTCTCGCTCAGCAGTACAGCGATTGTTTTGAAGGCCCTTGCCAACAAGGGCGACAGCGATTCGGTTCACGGCCGCGCGACGATCGGCATCCTTATTTTTCAAGATCTTGCTGTCGTGCCCATGATGTTGCTTACGCCAATTTTGGCCAGTCAGACTGATGGAGCCGGCTTACCGATTCTCTATACATTGGGCGAGTCCATCTTGGTCGTTGGGCTCGTAATCGCAGCTGCCTGGTACGCCGTTCCGAAACTCTTGGAGCATATCGTCCGCAGCAGGAGCCGCGAATTATTTCTTCTGACGGTCATTGTGCTCTGCCTGGGTATCGCTTGGTTGACGTCGTTGGGCGGATTGTCGTTGGCGCTTGGGGCATTTATAGCCGGATTGATCATCTCAGAGTCAGAATACAGCCACCAAGCCATGGCTGAAGTGCTGCCCTTTCGAGACAGTTTCAACAGCCTGTTTTTCGTATCGATCGGGATCTTGATGGATTGGCGGGTTTTGCTCGGCCATCCGCTGTTGGTGCCAGCTCTCCTGCTGGCCATTCTCTTGATCAAATTTGTCGCAGGATTTGGTGCATCTCTCGCGGTGGGTATACCTCCCCGTTCAGCGGTCATGGTGGGCGTGGCATTGGCCCAGGTAGGAGAGTTCAGCTTCATCTTAGCCCAACAAGGACAGGACAGCGGTTTGCTCCAAGGGGACCCTTATCAGTTATTTCTGGCCGTTTCAGTCCTCTCAATGATCGTTACGCCGTTTTTAATGCAATGGTCTCCTTCCGTAGCCCGTCGTGTCGAAGCCGTTCAGCGACTCCATCGCTGGCTTCCAAGTCGGACGGAGGCTCATGTGCTTCAGGTCGAAGGAAAGCATATCCGTCTGAAAGACCACGTGATCATCGTCGGCTACGGATTGAACGGAAGGAACCTCGCTCGTGTGCTGGGCGAAACGGAAATTCCCTACGTGGCTCTCGATCTCGACGGAGACACGGTGCGCCGTGAGTCGCGGCACGGAGTGCCCATCTATTTTGGAGATGCCACGAATCCCAACGTGCTCCATCACGCGAGGATCGAGGACGCCAAGGTGTTGGTTGTCGCGATCTCAGATCCTTTTATTACGAGGCGCACGGTTCAGGTAGCCAAGGGGCTCAATCCGAAAATCAGAATCGTCGTCAGGACACGGTATCTGCGTGAGCTGCAAGAACTGCATGATTTGGGAGCCGACGACGTAGTGCCGGAGGAATTCGAAACCTCGATCGAAATCTTCGCGTTGGTCCTGAGGACATACAATCTGCCGCAGGAGTTTATAACCAGGAAGGCTGAACAGGTGCGGAGGGAAGGGTATGCCTTGCTCCGGCGTAGCGAGTTGCCTGAACTGGCTCACCATCTTCGCGGAGGGACACTCACGGACGCGGAAGTCGAAACCTGCCGGATCGACGATGATTCGCCAGCGGTGGGGAAGACCTTTGCGGATCTTTCGATTAGGCCTCGCTCAGGGGCCTCTGTGATCGCGCTGACGAGGAGCGGCGTGACGGAATCTAATCCATCGATTAAAACGAAACTGAAGGCTGGGGATATCATCGTGCTGCTCGGGTCGCGTGCGCAAATTCGCCGGGCAATGAGTCTGCTCTTGTCGGGTTATTAGCCGTCCCGCACACCTCCGCATGCGCTAGCTTTTCCAGCGGAGGGTCACCCGGCCTTTAAGAGGATGTTCCAGCGGCTGACCGGTTTGTACGGATGCCACATAAGCGGCTTTCAGTTTGTAGTACCACTTGGCTGGAGTATCGGCATCGTCGATCAACATAAGTGCCGGCTTGTAACGCAGTCCCACTGCCTGACGTTCCATAGCTTGTCTATCCTGTTTCATGAAGATATTGGCAAAGTAGGTAAAGAGGGTTTTTGAAAATGGAAGCCAGCTCAATGCGTTCCATGCGGCGCAGAAATCGATGCGACATTGCTGATCGGCTGTCGGAGTGACGGTGGCCCTGGTGGAGACGAACATGCTGCCGCACTGCACAAATTCGAAACGCTGGTTGGGCAACACGAAATCGATCGTCGTCGTGAGCGGCCCACCATAGAACAGATTCAAAAGCTTGTAAGGGCCGCTATTCTTCGATGGTGCGTGCGGGACCATGCGGAAGCCGTTTGGAATCGGTTCAAATGTTTTAGCCTTTTCATGCATGCTCGCCTGAGTGCGCCACCAGGAGCTTTGATGCACGAAGGGGCCGTGGGCCGGGTCCATCAGGCCGACAATCCCGTCGTCGATCGTGCAGTCCAGCACCGCCGATATTTGAATCATCCGGTAGGGAGATGATGGCAAGGGAAGCGGAGGGATTTCAGGAACCGCCTGATTCGGGTGTTGCGGATCAGGGATGAACACCCAGATGTACCCGTCCCGTTCACGGCATGGATAGGTTGTCACCCCGATTTTGTCAGGCTGGATTGATGATCCTTCTATCAAAGCGGGGATGGATCGGCAGCGGCCTTTGCTGTCGAAGCGCCAACCATGATACGGGCATTCCACACAGTCGTCCCGCATCTGACCAAAGGAGAGCGGCATGGCACGATGGGGACAGATATCGCGCATCGAAGCAACCTCACCGCTCGAAGTCCTGCAGACGAGAATCGGGAGTCCCAGCATTACGGTGCCCTTGATCTTCCCGGCTTTGAGGTCGGTGCTCCGGCAAGCCGGATACCAGAACCCGAGGAGGGGGGCACTTTTCGACGGTTTGATTTCCGTAATTAACTCTGAATTCATAGAGGGGAGAGGGTACGAAAGAGGACTAGCCCGAACTGCTGTTGTATCGCGTACGTGACTATAACGACAGGGTTCAACCGCGTCAAGCACGGGAGCGAACGGATATATAGGGTCTTCCCCGCAATAGCTCTCTATTCTCAGACAGAGGAAGCGGCCGGCCGGGTTCTCTGCCCCCTATTATCCCTTTTCTTGACATGAAAAAGAGGCGGAGACTATAGTCAAAAACTGTTGCAAATTACCTCATTCCTGCAACCTTGATCAGAGATGGGGGCACCATGACGACGACACAAATGGATCCAGCGGTTGCCTTAGCCGATCTTCAGGCCTCGAAGCCGGAAAAAGTCACGATCGTTCTGCTCAGCGGGGATTTAGACCGAGCCATGGCCGCGTTTATTATTGCGACGGGTGCGGCGGCGATGGGAATGCAAGTGACGATGTTTTTTACCTTTTGGGGCCTCAATACAATCCGGAGGAAGGGTGCCACGAGTTCCGCGAAGGATTGGCTGCGGCGGATGTTTGGCGTCTTGAACAAGGGAGGCGCCGAGAGCCTGCCGCTGTCTCGTTTTCATTTCGGTGGACTCGGGACCAAGATGATGCAGACGGTCATGAAACAGAACCGGATGCCTGGTGTCCCGGAGCTTATGCAGACCGCGCTGGATCTCGGTGTGCGGTTTATCGCCTGCACCACGACGATGGGACTCATGGGTATTACCAAGGATACGTTGATTGAGGGGATTGATCAATTTGCAGGGGTCACGACTTATCTTGCAGAAGCGAAGCAGGGTAGCGTGAATCTCTTCATCTGAAAGGCGAGAGGTCTGAGGTTAGAGGGGCGATGTTCTCCCTATTGGCGAAGGCCTCTCACCATGTACCAGGAGTTCAATCGATGATACATGCGGATGTAAAGCTCGATACGCTCGGGTATTTCTGCCCGATGCCGATCATCATGACGTCAAAAAAGATCAAGGAACTGAACCTCGGGCAAGTGCTTGAGGTCGTATCCGATGACGAAGGGATCAAGAAGGACATGCCGGCCT
>NZ_CDLUDY010000100.1:0-10054 GCF_975968855.1 Petrachloros mirabilis | reverse complement strand
TGGTGTACTTCTTGGCGATGCTGACAACGAGGCGTAAATTCGCCTCCACCAACTCCGCCTTGCCGCGCTTGACCTTTTCCTCCGCCACATCCAAATGCTTGACGGCATCCTTGATCTCCTCCCCGGACACCAATGCCTCTTCCGTCTCCAACTGCCGAATGCGGCTCTTCGCCGTCTGATACAGTCGCTTAATTTCTTGAAGCGTTTCTTCAGAGACGCCGGTCTTTCGTTTGACCGCCAGAAAATCCTTCTTGTCCCGACAGAGCTTCCGCAAAAGTTCGGCGCCAGCCTCGCCGCCGACGCCAAGTCGTCGCTGACAACTCGCAATCTCGCGTTCCGCCGTCCGAATCATGATCGCCATCTCTCGAACGCGCTGCACCATCCGGTCCTTCAAGACGCCGTGGAGATTGACCGCCTCCATCTTGTCGACGACCTGCTCGCGGATCGCGTCGATTTGCTTCTTGATCTTCTTAAGCTTCGCGGGATCTTTCCCGGCCTGGCGGGACTTTTCATACAGTCCCTTCAAAGATGTCGAGACCTTACGGACTGCGTTCAACCCCTCGAGCGTTTTCAGCCGTAGCTCTTCAAAATCCCGTTCAACCTCTTCTTCTTCGAAATCCTCTTCCGTCTCCTGAATCGGGACGATTTCTCGCACATCGATCTTCCCGTTCTTGAGTTGGTCGCGGAGCGAGAGGATGAACTCGATCGTCATCGGCATGCCGTACACGACGAAGCCGATATCCCGCTTCCCTTCCTCGATGCGTTTGGCGATCTCGATTTCCCCTTCACGACTCAACAGCGCGACGCTGCCCATCTCTTTCAAGTAGAGTCGGACGGGATCGTCGGTGCGGCTCAAGGCACCGGGAGTGAGATCGATCTCTTTTTCATTTTCCTCGCTGGAGTCCCCCTCCTCGGCTTCGTCCCCGCCTTCCTCCTGGTCCCCGCCGCGGACTTTTTGTTGCCGCTCTCCGTCCGGCGCATCGACAATCTCGATGTCCATCTCGCCAAACATCGACATAATGCTTCCGAACTGCTCCGACGACACCACTTCCGCAGGCAACGTACTGTTCAACTCGTCGTAAGTCAGAAATCCTTTCTCCTTTCCGATCGAGATGAGCTTTTTGACTTCGACCAGCAATTCTTGTTTCGGCATACTTACTCCTTGACCAAAGAAAGAACCCTTGCAGCAGGTTGACCAGCCTTCTGCATCCGCAATTCATTGACACGCGCATTCAGCGCCTGAGCATCGTCGCTACGCCCCTCACGCTCAGCCGCCTTGAGTTGAACGATTAACTCCCGCAGCACCGCTTCTGCCTGTTTACGATCGAGCGTAGCCAGGCAACCCTGAATATGCGCCTTAATATCGTCGAAATGTTCCTCGCGCATAGACAATTCCGTTGCTAACGGCCCGCATTCCGGATCGTCCACTATAATGTCGAGCAAATGGCGCAGTCCCACCCGACCGTCTTGATCAAGATGAGCAAGTGCCTTCTCTACCACTGAACGACAAGCCGGAACGGAAAAGGTCTCGGGCCGTAACCGTCTCACATCGGCGGGAGTCAACTGTCCATGCAGGAGCAAATAGACCAGATCGCGTTCTTCCGGTGCCCCCTTGTAGCTTGACGCAGCCGACACGTCGGCCTTTCGAACGGCAGCCCGCTTGGCTTCTTTGGCAATCAGAGCAGGATACCGGTCGATCAACCGCTGCTGGTTGATACCAAGGCGCTCCGCCACAAGCCTGATTCGTTCTTCCCGCTCGATGGGGTGTTCACTTTTCTGCAGAATCCGCAACACCTCATCCACGCTTCGTATTCGCCCTTCGATTGTGCTCGCTTCGGCTGTTTTGAGGCTGTGTTCTAGCGCGAAATCCAGCAGGCTCGGTGCCTGCCCTTCCAGATGGGCAAACGATTCAGGACCCTCTTTCCTCACGTAGGTGTCGGGATCCTCTCCTGTCGGCAACGTGACCACCTTCACCCCTAAGCCGCTGTTGACGAACAAGTCTAATCCTCGTAACGCCGCTCGCACGCCGGCGGCATCGGGATCGAACAGCAGCACGACTTTGGATGCAAACCGCCGCAATACTTGAATATGTTCCGGTGTCAACGCAGTTCCCAGTGTCGCCACTGTATGCGTCAAACCGGCCTGATGAAGCGCAATGGTATCGAAATAGCCCTCGACGACAATGACGGTTTTCGTACGAGTGATGGCCTCACGCGCTACATCTAACGCAAATAGCGTCTGCCCTTTCTTAAAGAGGGCGGTGTCCGGCGAGTTGAGATATTTCGGTGTCCCCTCACCCAGTACTCGACCACCGAATCCCACAACACGTCTACGGAGGTCCGTGATCGTAAACATAACCCGAGCCCGAAACCGATCATAATATCCACTTCCGCTGTCCCTGGCAATGATGAGCCCAGCCGACGCCAACTCGCTTTGCGTGAACCCTTGATTGGTCAAGTTCTTCAGCAATCCATCCCATTCCGCAGGCGCCACCCCGATCCCAAAGCGTTCAATCGTGGCCTGGCGAATACCGCGACCAAGCAAATATTCGCGCGCATCTGCTCCGACGCAGCTGTCACCGAGATTCTGTTGGAACCAGCCGGCTGCCGCCTGATTCAATTGTTCAATACGTCCTGCCAGAGCAGCGTGAGGGCCTGGCACAGTCGCGGATTCTTGAATCTCGATCCCGACTTTACGCCCCAGATCTCGGACGGTTTCCGGAAAACTTGCACCAGTGATCCGAGTGAGAAACGTGAAGACATTTCCTCCCGCCCCGCAACCGAAGCAGTGGAAGATTTGACGGGAAGGGCTGACAGTGAACGACGGGCTCTTTTCTTGGTGAAACGGGCAGAGTCCTTTGAGATTTTGGCCGGCTTTCGTCAAACTGACGTGCTGCCCGACAATCTCCGCGATGTCGATTCGCTCTCGTATTTGATTGATAAGCTCTTCGGAGATCAGGCCTCGGCCCACGGGAGTCGCAACTCCTCTTCACCCATCGCAAGCCGATGGGGCAAAAAACGTAACTGATCGGAAAAATTGACCGTTCAGACTAACAGAGGGATGAGAAATCTGTCAAACCCTCGAGTGGCCACCGGAACCAGCGGGACCTGACGGAAACTAATCCATCAGGAAGCTTTAACAATCCGTTCGAAGAGGGTGCATAGACGATCAGTGAGGAGCGATAGTCTGCGGGAAAGAGCCTTGATTGCTTCTTCCTTACCCTGGCGGCCATCCCATATGCCGCCCCCCCATCACGTGAAAATGTAGATGGGCCACCGTCTGACCTCCGTCACGACCTGTATTGATAACCACGCGATAGCCTGACTCTGTCAAACCTTTCAGACGAGCTACTCGCGAACAGGAAAAGAGCAATCGGCCGAGCAAACCCTCATCGTGTGTACCACACTCCTGAACCGAAGCCACATGCTTTTTGGGGATGACCAGGGTATGGACCGGCGACTGAGGATTGATGTCGTCGAAAGCAATGGCCTGTTCGTCTTCGTGAACAATCTTCGCCGGAATCTTTTTCTCCGCAATCTTGCAGAAGAGACAATCGCTCATTCCCTCCCCCTCGTTATTTCTCGGGCCTGAGTCCTGACTTGCCGAATCGCTGCCCCAGTTCCCGATAAATCTCCTGCAGTGAAATCCCGTGGTACCCGAGGACCATCAAGGTATGGAAGAACAAATCCGCCACTTCATAGATGATCTCCTCTTTCTTCCCTCCCTTTGCCGCAATGAGTACCTCACCGGCTTCCTCTGCTACCTTCTTGAGAATTTTGTCGTGTCCGCCTTGAAACAGTTTCGTCGTGTAGGAACCGTCTTGCGGATGCGTACGGCGATCTTCGATTGTTCGCAAGACTCCCTCAAGAATCCCGCCGTACCCTTCGGAGGTTTTTTCTTGTTCGTGAATCCCCCGCTCATCGAGCTTCGAAAAAAAACATGCCCGTTCACCCGTGTGACAGGTCGGCCCAATCGGTTGTGCTTTCACTAAGATCGTATCTCGATCGCAATCCACCAAAAGTGTCTTGACTAGTAATTTATTACCGGACGTTTCTCCCTTCTCCCAGAGCTTGTTGCGTGAGCGGCTCCAGAAATGAACTGTCTTCGCAGCCAATGTCTTATCAATCGATTCTTGATTCATATAGCCAAGCATGAGAACGCTGCCGTCCAGCCAATCTTGGACGATCGCGGGGAGCAGTCCCTGATCATCGAACTTGAACTTGCCCGTCATGGTTTCCTTCATGATTTCCCACCCTGCGGAATCGATTCAAGTCGCACCGGCACTCCCCTATCCCGCAGATACGCTTTTGCTTGCGGAATCGTATAGGTTCGAAAGTGGAAAATCGAGGCGGCCAATACCGCGTCCGCCTTGCCTTTCACAAACCCGTCGTAGAGATGTTCCAACGTACCAACACCTCCAGACGCAATCACTGGAATAGAAACTTGGCCGGACACAGCGGCGGTTAGGCCTAGATCATAGCCGCTTTGCTGGCCGTCCTGATCCATGCTGGTCAGCAAGATTTCCCCGGCGCCATAGGCTTCCATTCTCTTGGCCCATTCCACTGCATCGATTCCTGTCGGCTTACGCCCGCCATGGGTGTGCACTTCCCATCGATTTGGGGCCGCACTCCGCTTTGCATCGATCGCGACAACGATACATTGCGTTCCGAAACGTTCGGCTGCTTCCTTTACGAACTCGGGACACTGAACAGCAGCCGTGTTGATGCTGACTTTGTCTGCCCCGGCGTTCAAGAGATTCCTGATGTCATCCAGTGTCTTTACTCCTCCTCCGACCGTTACCGGCATAAAAACACAAGCAGCTGTCCGTTCGACGACGTCAAGAATCGTCTTGCGATTCTCGTGCGATGCAGTAATGTCAAGGAAACAGAGTTCGTCCGCCCCTTCGCGGTCGTAAACGGTCGCGGCTTCTACCGGATCACCCGCATCGCGGAGATTGACGAAGCTCACCCCTTTGACCACACGGCCGTCTTTCACATCGAGACAAGGAATGATGCGCTTGGTCAACATGTTCGCTTCGCTCACTCACAGTCAGAGGCTCGAGGCTTGCGGCCAGGATCCGTTCGGACGGATCCGTTTCACCTGTTGCCTTTTGCCCCTTGCCCCTCGCCTATTGCGGCCGCCGCCGCGGTGTAATCCAATTTACCGTCGTAGAGCGCCTTTCCTACGATCGCTCCTTCGACTCGAGGACCAAGTGCGTGCACGGCACGTAGATCATCTACCCTCGCAATACCGCCGGAGGCAATGACTGGGAAAGAGGAAAAGTCCACAACCTCCTTCAAGGCTTGGATATTTGGTCCGCTCAACATACCGTCGCGTGAAATGTCGGTGTAGATCACGGCCCCTATCTCATAGCCTGAAAGCTCTTTGAGTAAATCGATGGCCTTAATCTCGGAAACTGCCGTCCATCCCTTTACGGCAACCCTCCCGTCCCGGGCGTCCAATCCCAGCAAAATCCGCCGAGGAAATTCTTTGCAGGCTTGTTCCAGAAAGGCGCAATCTGTCAGCGCTACAGTCCCCAGTACCACACGCGACACCCCTGCGGACAGGTACCGACGGACGGTGTCGATGTTTCTAATTCCGCCACCAACCTGCACCTTCACACTGACCGCCTTGATCACCGCTTCTATCTGCGGAAGATTTCTTGGCTCTCCATCGACTGCCCCGTTTAAATCAACCACATGGATCAAACTCGCACCGGCCTGTTGCCAGCGCCTTGCCACCGGCGGCACCTCTTCTGAATAGACTGTTTCGGCAGCCATATCGCCCTGACGTAACCGGACACACCGCCCGTCCTTCAAATCAATCGCCGGAATCACCAACACGCTGCTACTCCTCCGCTAACCCAAATGGAAATTCCTTCATCACCTCATCGACTCCGTATCGCGCCAGCTCTTCCGCCGTCACGAATGCCCACCGCCTCAAAAAGCCGAAAAAGTCCTCGGTCATGGGCTGCTGCCGCTCATAGTAATTCCCGACCCAGAGGACCCGCCCGTCCACGGCCACAACCTTCACCAGAAATCCTACAGCTGCGGGAGGGTTCGCCCCGGCTTTGCTGCCAACCCGTTCCTGATAGACCGAAACACGTCCGATCATAGCGGCATCGGCCTTGACCGTTTTTGCCACTGCAGCACCCATGGCTTCAGGCGTGGCTACTGTTCCAAGATCACCTAACTTGGCGATGTCATACGGTGAAAGAACAACGATACCTTTCCGATTCCGCAATCGGTTCCAAAACAACTGAGTGACTTTTTCTGCGGCGTAATCCGGAACCGTGACAGTCTGACCAACTTGCTCCACCGCGTTTGGGGGAACAGCCAAGGAGATATCGGATCGTCTGATGCTCTCAGGTGCAGACAAACGGTGATCTCGAAGATCACGAATTTGCGGCGTTACCAACGCTGAAAATGGCACGAGCGCAATCGTCTCTACTTGATAGCGAGAGATGTCGCTCGACGCCTGCGTCGTGACTTTCGACCCGCCGCATCCGGCCAAAAACAGCACTCCACACAGAAAACAGGTCGTACCTGTCCAACCAAGATCAGGCCCACATCCTGTTTCAAGCCGCTTACTCCTCACCCTTCACCCTTTCCGCTATGGTTTCCATAATCCGAAGTTTTTGATAAGACGCAGACCGGATGCCTGGCTTTTTTCCGGATGAAACTGACAGGCCACGACGTTGTCTTTCCAGATACTTGAGACGAACGGCATGCCGTAGGTAGTCATCGTTGCGACAACTATACGGTCTGCCGGATCGACAAAATACGAATGGACAAAATACCAGTTGGAGCCATCCGCAATCCCATCGAATATCGGGCAGGTTTTCTGCATTTTGATCTGATTCCAACCCATGTGCGGCACCTTGAGCGACGGATCCAAGTCGAACTTTCTCACCCTTCCAGGAATGATATCGAGCCCTGTATGCAAACCGAACTCTTCGCTTTCGGAAAAGAGGAGTTGCAGCCCGAGGCAGATGCCAAGAAATGGCTTACCCGATTTGATCGTGGATCGGATAGATTCGACCAAATCCAACCGTTTCAAGTTCGCCATGCAATCGCCGAACGCGCCGACACCTGGCAACACGACATGGCTGGCCTTCCTAATCTCGGCAAGGTCGCGTGTCACCATTGCCTGGTGCCCCACTGCCTCAAAGGCTTTAGAGACACTGCGCAAGTTACCCATCCCGTAGTCGATAATCGCAATCATAGCCACTTCGTGGAGGCAAAAGGCTTTGAGGCTAGTGGCGAGAGAAATTACGCGTTCACGAACCAGCCGCTTGCCCCGCGTCTCTAGCCTCCCGCCGTGCCGTGAGGCTGTAACAATACCGCAACCAGCGCAACCGCGCTACTCCTCTGTTCTGCAACAAAACAGAAAGGGCAGGTCGTTTGCACAACCTGCCCCATCTTTTTCCCCTAAATATTCGCCCTTATTTGCTTACAACATGCCTTTCGTCGACAACACTCTTCCGGCCAAACGCTCCTCCGGCATCGTGGCCTGATCGAGGGCCTTCGCCACTCCTTTGAAGATTGCCTCCATTATGTGGTGCGGGTTGCGGCCATAGATCAGATTGATGTGCAAATTCAAGCCACCATGTGTGACGAAAGCCTGAAAGAAATCTTCGAACAGGCCCAGGTCGAACGCCTTAATCTTTCGATCCGGCAAGCTCACATTGTACACGAGAAACGGCCGCCCGCTCAGATCCACGGTTACCTGTGCCAGCGTCTCATCGAGCGGCGCAGAAGCAAAGCCGAACCGCTTAATCCCGCCCTTCTCGCCCAGCGCCTGATGCAGCGCCTTCCCCATGACGATGCCGATATCTTCGACGGTGTGGTGTTCGTCGATATCGATATCACCTTTCGCCTGGATCGTCAGGTCGAAGAATCCGTGCTTTGCCAGCAACTCCAGCATATGGTCGAGAAACCGAATGCCCGTGTCGACCTGGCCTCGCCCCTCACCGTCGAGTTTCCACTCTACACGGATATCGGTTTCTTTCGTCGCACGATGCAACGAAGCTTTTCTGGGTGCTGATGCGTTCTTCTTCATGAAAACCTGCTTTGGGCCGACTTCGCATGGGCATCGAATCCTTCGATGTGCGCTAGTCGTATAAGGTGATCTTTCACTTTACTGAGCTCTTCCCTCGTATAATGCACGATATTGCTGATCTTCGTATAGTCGTGGATCGAGAGTGCTGAAAAGAATTTCGCAGTTGCACCGGTCGGTAACACATGATTCGGTCCCGCTATATAGTCCGCTACTGACGGCGGTGTATAACGCCCAAGGAACAAGGCGCCAGCATGCCGTACTTTCTCCAGGTAGTCGAAAGGCTCATCGACTGATAACGTGAGGTGCTCCGCCGCAATTTCATTAGCTACAGCGATGGCTTCTTCCATCGTCGTCACGACAAAAGCGACCGAATGCCGTGCCACCGACTTTGCTGCAATCTTCTCCCGTTGCAAACCTTTCAGTTGGCTCTCGACTAAACGAACCACCTCCTTCGCCAGCCGTGCAGAGGTGGTTACAAGCCAAACTTGCGCATCTTCGTCATGTTCAGCCTCACAGAGCAAGTCGGCTGCAACATGAGCGGGCTTGGCATCGTCATCCGCCACAACGAGCAACTCGCTCGGTCCCGCAACCATATCGATCCCGACCGTGCCATAGAGCACTCTCTTCGCAGTCGCGACATAAATATTCCCGGGCCCGAGAATCTTATCGACTTTGGGAATGGTCTTCGTCCCGAAAGCCAGGGCACCGATCGCCTGGACACCGCCGACTCGATAGACTTCGGTCACACCGGCAATATCGGCGGCGACAAGAAGATAGGGATTGATCCCGCCCTTCTGGGGAGGAGTTACCATGACGATACGCTCCACACCTGCAACTTTGGCCGGGATCGCACTCATCAACACGGTCGAAGGATAGACTGCCTTGCCGCCCGGAACGTAGACACCGACCGAGTCGATCGGCGTGATGACCTGACCCAACGTTGCCGCACCGTCCTGGTACATCCAGGTTTTGGTTCGCTGACGCTCATGGAAGGCCGTGATACGCTGCGCGGCAAACCGCAATGCATCGCCTTCGTCCTTACGGATATGGAAATAGGCTTCTTTAATCTCTTCAGCGGTGACTTTGAGTTGATCCGGCTTAATAGAGATCCTATCGAACTGTTTGGTGAATCGGAGCACCGCCTTATCGCCCCTGCGCTCGACGGCCTGGAGAATCGATTTGACCGGCCTTTCCACAGCCGCCCCTTGCACGCGGGCACGAGAGGCCACTTTCTTAAGGGTTTGGGTGAAGGCCCGGTCTGTCGAGGCAACGATCTTCATCTGCGCGCCCTTGTATGCTTTGTCCGCTTATGCCCTTTTGCTCTTCCGGGCTTTGATGAAGCGGCCTTACGAGACACCGTCGGTTTGGCGCAAGCTGCCCTGAGCTTCTTCACCAACTCCGCAACCGCCTGATGTTTCAATTTGAGGCTGGCTCGATTGACGATCAGGCGTGCAGTGGATTGGGCGATGCATTCCACCTCGACCAGATCATGCGCCTTGAGCGTCTTGCCGGTCTCCACCAGATCCACGATCCGGTCGGCAAGGCCGACAATCGGTGCCAGTTCGATCGAGCCGTAGAGCTTGATGATTTCGACCGGCACGCCGCGCTGATTGAAGAATCGCTCCGTGATCTTTGGATACTTGGTAGCGACACGGATTTTTGAAGAGAGCCGGTCGCGAGATTCTTGTCCACGGAGCGCAGCGACGGCAATTCTACACGCTCCGAAACCTAAATCCAATGGCTCATAGACGTCGCTGTCCTGTTCTAAAAGCACGTCTTTCCCGACGATGCCGACGTCCGCAGCCCCGTATTCCACGTAGGTCGGAACATCGGTCGGCCGGACGATCAGAAACGTCATGCCGATGTCCGGACATTGGAACACCAGGCGGCGACTCTCTGTAGCCAATCGCGCCGAACCATAGCCGGCCCGACCGAACAATTCCAATGTCGGTTCGATCAACTTCCCCTTACTAAGCGCAACGGTCAGCATCAC
>NZ_CDLUDY010000099.1:0-6973 GCF_975968855.1 Petrachloros mirabilis | reverse complement strand
GCCTATCTCGACACCGTAACATTCGCGCAGCAGATTAAGCTTGATGCAGAAGTCGTGAAAACGGCGCAGGAAGCTGTGCAACTCGCCAAACAACGCTATAAGCTCGGCCTCGGCTCCATCGTCGAAGTGACACAGGCCGATTTGGGTCTGACCGCGGCGCAAACCAAGCTGGCGGAGGCTCAATACGATTACAAAATCGCCGAAGTCACCTTGGCCTACGCAGCAGGAGGCAGTGCGCAATTACAAATCGATCCGACGGTGCGGTGATCCGAAGAGTCGTCAGCTCCGCCTACCAAACCGTCAAGGTTGAATCCGGACACGAGCCACAGCGGGCTTGTCGAGCACATTCATGTCGATCACGAGTTCGTCTTTTTCGTTGGCTAAGAGCTTATCCCACAAGCTGCTAGGCTGCGCGATGACCGCATCAGACGGTTCGAACAATAGATTGAACCCCTTCGCAGCCGTCGGGCGCATCGGATACCGTCGATCGTAAATCATACCGTAGGTCGGAATACCGTAAAGAGTCTGCCAATTGCCGAGCAATACATGGAGGTGGTTGTCTTGAAAGTACATGCCGCCGGAAGTAATGATCCGTTTCACTGAAGTCTGCGGCTGGCTCAAATAGAAGGTAACGCGTTCATTGTATTTAGCCGATGCAAATGCCTCCGCCAGTTGAGGAGCCAACAAGGCGACCTCTTCACGCTTAAACGCAGGTACGAGGGGAGCTTTACCCTGAATCCACTCCTGGATCCAGAAGCGATGTTCCTGAACGGCCATCCCATTCAAAATCGATGCAACCTGATCGGCTGTAAATACCTTCGGATGGGTATGATGGCCCGGTGGCCACTCCGCCAAAACTGAGTCATCAATCTCCAGCCGCACGTAGTTGACCGGATCTTCGTACACCGTCCGATAGGGCACATGAGGAATGGCACAACCGGCGACGAGCACGCATATGATTGCGCACTGGACCGTGTGGAAACATACCCGTGAAAAGTTCATCTTGAAATGAGAAGACCTCGGCAGCTGCTTCCGTCCTACTCCTTATTGGCCATCACTTATTTCTTACCCCTCACTTACGGTGATCGTCATTTCGACTCGCTCTAGAGGGTTGTCTCGGCCATCGCGCTTCATATTGACGACTTTGTCGGCTACTTCCATGCCACTCACGACTTCGCCGAAAGCCGTATATTGCCAATCCAGGAAATTTGCGTCGGCGACGCAAATGAAGAATTGGGAGCCGGCGCTGTCCGGATCGTTGGCCCGCGCCATTGAGAGGACGCCCCGCTTATGCGGCTTACTGTTGAACTCGGCCTTGATCTTGTAGCCGGGCCCGCCCATACCGTGCGACGCACGATCCGGGCTCTTGCTGTTGGGATCACCGCCCTGAATCATGAAGCCAGGGATGACCCGATGGAACGTCGTCCCGTTGTAGAATCCTTCTTTCGCCAGCTTAACGAAATTCTTCACATGCCCCGGCGCCACATCGTGAAAAAACTTCAGGACGATGTCGCCGATCGGCTGTCCCTTGCTGGTCACGGATATGGTCGCTCTTGTCTTATCGGCCGGTTCGGACATTCCTCGATTCCTTTCTTTAACGGAATAAAAACGGCGGAGGCGCCACCCCCCCTTCCAATCCTTCATTGATCGCCACCCATGTTTTCCCATCGTCGTCGCTACGGAACGCCCCGGCGTTTGTCCCGGCATAAAGGGACCCGGCATCGGACTCGACGAGGACTTGGATGGACTTACTCGTGAGTCCTTTGTTCAAGGGCACCCACTGTCGCCCTTTGTCGAGGGTCTTAAAAATTCCATGGCCCGTCGCAACGAAGAGCCCTCGGGCATTGAAAAGAATCCCTCTAATAGAATCGTTCGGCAAAGCCCTGCTGATGGGTCTCCAGCTGGTGCCTCCGTCCGTGCTCCGGAACACCCCTCCGTCGAACGTGCCGGCATAGATACTCCCATCAGGATCGATCGTCAGGACACGGACAAAGTTTTCAACCATGCCTTCATGATCTTTCAGGCCCTTGCGCATGCGGACCCACCCGGTCGTATTGGCCTTGAAACGCAACACTCCTTTTCCGGATGTCCCTGCGTACAGCGTGCCGTCAGACGATTGCGCCAGCGCATGCACCAGCACATCACTGAGACCGGTGGTCACTACCGTCCAATGATCACCCGCTGCATTGAGCCGGTACACTCCATCCGCTGTACCCGCGTAAATTACTTCACCGACCGCCAGCAACGTCTTGATCTCCTTTCGTTTCAACCCCCCGTTGACGGCCTGCCAGCTGACTCCTTGATCTTTTGTCCGAAACGCGCCGCCCCGAAATGTGCCAACATAAACCGACCCGTCATTCGCCGTTACGAGCGACAGAATGAAAGGATCTGTCACACCATTACCGGATTTCTTCCAGCTCGCGCCACGGTCATCACTGCGAAACATGCCGTGGCCGAAAGAACCAGCATAGACCACATCCGACCCGACCAGCGTGATCGCTTGGATACTGGCTGCCTGTTGATCGAACGGGCCGGGAATTGCTCCACCTTCCTGCGCAGAGGTAAGAGAGCCCCCCGCAAGCGTGAAATAGAAAACCGCGATGATGGCCGGATGAACTTTCATAATGGTTATCTTACCGGAATCGGTGCCCTGCTGTCCCGATCGGTATGTCGGGATCGAGAGGCAAATTGGCGTCGGTCGGAAGATCTCGCCCGAAAATCCTAGCGCCGATGATACCGATCTCATACAACACCATCAGCGGGACCGCCATCAACATCATGGTGAAGAGCGTGGCGTCCGGAGTCACCACAGCGGAAACAATCAACGCACTGATGATGGCATGTTTTCGGTACCGGGCTAGCATCTTGGCAGACACGACTCCGACTCGGGCCAGGATCGTGAGCACCAGCGGCAGTTCAAACGCGCAGCCGAACACCAGCAGGAACTTCACATTGAAATCAATATACGTGCCGACGCTCAACTGTGGCGTAATGTCTCGATCCATCCCGAAACTGACGAAAAAATCGATGACGAGGGGAAGAATGACGAGATTACAAAAGACGAGGCCGAGAGCAAACAGGGCCCCGGCCAACAAAAAGATTGGGACCCCCCAGCGCTGCTCCTTGGGGAGCAGCGCTGGCTCGACGAATTTCCAGAATTGATAGAACACCACCGGTAGGCTGACCAGCACTGCCGCCAAAAACGAAACTTTGATCGAGGCGAACAACGCTTCCGTTGGCCCGTAAAAGACCAGCGGATTGGGAAAGGGACGATTCAGCCAAGCAACCATCTCGGCCGAAAATCCGAACGCCACCACGAGCCCCACCAGAATGGTAGCACCGATGATGATCAGACGCCGTTTGATGGTTTGAATATGGGCGGCGAGCGGATTGATGATCGTCGGCATGTCTCACGTCCACGTTACTGCCGGCTCTATGCCCCACAGCAACGCTCCTTAATGCGCGGATGCTTGCAGCCCGTTGTCTCGATACACCCGGATAAGCTCTGCCATCTTATCCTTCTTGGCGAGTTTTTCCTTCTGTAACTGCCTCTTCGTCGTCTCCTCAGCCGGAGTCAACACATGCCGCTTCTGCAATTCGTTCAACTCCAGGTCGAGACGATGATGCGACTCCTCCAGTTCACGAAATTCAGCGTTGGACTGACGCAGCCGCTCTACGATCACGTTCTCCGTCAACATGTCGTACCTCCTTCCTGGTTAATTGCCTCTCCAAATAACTAGTGGCAGCCTCCTATGCCGTATCCATGCGGTACACCAAACTCTGATTTCACAACGATCGGGTCCAACTCCATCAGCACGGCATCTTCGACTGGTTGGTTATAATACTTGCGCCGGATTGAGACCTGGCGAAAGTTCAGGCTTTGATACAAGGATTGGGCAGCACTGTTGGAGGCACGTACTTCAAGGACGGCACGGTGAGCTGATTGGGCGAGCCCCACCTCCAGGGCAGTACTCACCAGGGATCTGGCGATTCCACGATGCCGCATCGACTCGATGACCGCTAGGTTCATCAGCCGAACTTCCTCAAAGACAATCCAGTAACACATGTACCCCACAATCGCGCCTGCCGGTCCCCCACCTTCCCCCTGCCACCTGGCCAAGAGGAAATGCGCAAAAGGGTTTCCGCTAAGTTCAGCCTCCATCATTTTGCGCGTCCAGGGGGCAGAGAAGCAAGCCTCTTCTATCCTAAGAATATCCGCCAACGCATCGGTCGTCGCCGGTTCAATCAGCCAGCCGTAACTGGTCATACCCTGCGCCTCTTACGCTGACCGGCCGCGTCCCTTCGCTTCTGATGTTTCCGTGCGACCTTGTCCCTTCGGCGCTCCACCGGGGAGATCCCGCCGGACTGCTCGTACTTCAACTCCGCTTCCGGACGTTGGATGTAGAGGGGCGTCACACCGATTCGGGCATGCTCTCCACACTTTAATTTCACCATGCCGGCCATTGCGATTGACACTGCCGATGGTTTCATTTTGTCTGTCGCCTCGGTCACGGTTGCGATGTCAGCCATCGCTTCCATAATCGCCGCCCGTTCAGTTTCCCATCCCGCGCCATAGAGGACGATCGGGCCACTTAATTCTTTTCCTAACCGAGCCGGAACTCCCACTTGTTCAGGAACGAGCCTCTCAAGGCGATCCCAGCCGATCCACTGAAATACCGCCCAGTACAGTTCGCCCCGCCGACTGTTTAATACCGGACAGAGGGGGGTTGAGTGCCCGCGGAGATTCCAAGCCATGCCTTCCAATGTAGGAACAACCGCCAATGGCAATTTCGTAACCGTCCTGAAGCCCATCATAGTCGCTAACCCGACACGCAATCCTGTAAAAGAGCCTGGTCCGATCGAGACCGCAAGGCCGTCTAACTCGGCAGGAGACAGCCCGGTGTCCCTGAACAATCGATCGATCGTCGGCAAGAGCAATTTCACATGCGCGCCACCGGCCTCTTGATCGCAGCGGGCCAGCACCCTCTCATCGTCAACGATCGCCACACTTTGCCAGGCTGTCGCCGTGTCGACGGCAAGGACTTTCATTGAGTTAGAACCCTCGCGTGGTTACTTCTGAGCGAGCTCTGTTGGTTTAAGATCGGCATTGGGAATCAATTCATGGAAAAAGACCTGTACGCTACCTCGTCCACGCCCATCTTCCAATGAAATCTTGAAGGGTCGCAGCAATCGCCCCTCCGAGATAGAAGACGCTTCGGATAGGTCGCCTACTGCACGAAAATCTTCATATTGAATCGTCGCGTCCACATCACCCGCTTCTGTTAGTCTGTCCTCTTTGACCACCAAAAATGTCCGCCGATCAAACCAGAGCCGACGGGTAAGAACCAACGTTCCACTGCTTGATTGAGATGACACGTCGAGCCGATACTGATCCCCTTCCTCACTCAGCCGCACGGTTTCATCGGCGGCAATCGTTCCAATCCCCAACACCCCGCCCATAGCCCACACACTCAACTGGAAAGGGCGCGCCAACTTGCCCATTTCGCTCATGTCGTTTGGATTTCCCGACAAGATCCGCCCCATGGTCGGCAATCGCAAGGTAAACTGATCGTCGGCTTGTACAAACTCAAAGAGTTCGCTCCCGACAGCGGTAAAGCCCCGCATCCGCAGAGCTTTCGGGCGCCGGTAATACACAGCTCCTTCTACTCGAGTCGCAATGGGAATAATTCCGCCCCGCACCTTGGCACTGAAGAGCCCCTTCATGGTCTGAACTGCCGCTTCACGTTGTCGCAACAACGATGTTAATTCTTCCGCTGTTGCGTGTTTAAGTTGCGCGTCATCCCGCGGCAGGAGCGTTCCGCAACCAGCCAATAGAAGTAGAAGGAGCACGGCAAGAATTGCTGCCTGTCTTCCCCCTTCCCTGCGCTGGATAGGTTGTAGGGTCTCCGCTACGCGTCTACTCAAACACGTCCCTCCTCCTCATATCCTGGACGCCCCGCTTCCCATCCGAGGCACCTCTTCGGTCAAGTGCTGCGCTGTCAAAGGACACCGCGTATCTCCCCCAAAGAACCTGCTACGCAAGAACCACATCAAGTGCCTCTCCAACCTCGGTAATACCAATCAATTCGATGCCGTCGATCGGATCGATCTTGGAAAGATTTCTCTCCGGCAGTACACACCGTTTGAACCCCATTTTAGCCGCCTCTCGTATCCGAAGTTCCGCCTGACTGATTGCCCTCACCTCGCCACCAAGTCCGACTTCACCCAGCACCAGGAGCCCAGGCTCAACCGGCACCTCTCGCAAACTCGAAGTCACCGCCGATACAATCCCAAGATCGATCGCCGGCTCATCTATGTGCATCCCTCCGACGACATTGACGTAGACATCCTGTCCTGAGAGATGAAACCCCAAGCGTTTTTCCATCACCGCCAACAACAGTGAGACGCGGTTCAACTCAACACCGTTTGCCATGCGTTTAGGCATGGCATAGCTCGTCGATGACACCAAGGCCTGCAACTCGACAAGAATGGGTCTGGACCCTTCCAAACTCGATACGACCACCGAGCCGGTGCTCCGCTGCGGGCGCTCCGCCAGAAAGAGCTCGGACGGATTCGCCACTTCTTCCAACCCCGAATCCTTCATCTCAAACACACCGATTTCATTCGTGGAACCGAACCGGTTTTTTACCGCTCTCAGAATTCTATAGCTATGGCCCTTGTCCCCTTCAAAATAGAGCACCGTATCGACGATGTGCTCCAACAAGCGCGGTCCTGCAATCGCGCCCTCCTTCGTGACATGGCCGATAATAAAGACCGGAACACCCGTGCGCTTGGCAAACCACATCAGCTGCCCTGCCACTTCCTGCACTTGGCTGATGCTGCCGGGTGCAGATGAAATCTGCTCTGTGTAGACCGTTTGTATCGAATCAACGACCACGGCCGCCGGTTGGATTTCTTGAACCGCCTTGAGGATTTGTTCGAGCGACGTTTCCGCCAGGATCAGGAGGTGCGG
>NZ_CDLUDY010000098.1:0-3330 GCF_975968855.1 Petrachloros mirabilis | reverse complement strand
TTTGACGACGAAATCGTAACCCTGCCCTACGACACACCTGTGAGTCCGGGATCGTCTATTGTGGCGATCGATGATCGGGACATTCTTTTGAGCCGGGCCTCTATTTCCGTTATATTAAGTCCTCAGGCACGCGATCGGTTCAAAAAGAGGAATAATGGGCGTGAGTGATCGCCGCACAGAGACGGCTTCGCCGGTATGGACGGGCCCTGAGCGTCGCGCGGTGCCGCATAGGCCACAGGTTGCCGCGCCGGAACCGGAGCGCCGAAAACGGCATTTGCGTCCGGTCTGGATTCTTCTTCTCTTTCTCCTGCCCTGTCTCGCCCTCACGTTTTATTACGCGCAGGTGGTTGTTCCGGGCGCTGAGGATTCCGACGCCTTCTTCCCGACGACCAGTTACGCATTCGTGCTCCTGCTGATCAACCTCGATTTGATCGGTGTAGTCGTCCTGCTGCTCCTTCTCTCACGAAATCTCATCAAAACCTATTTCGAACGGCGACATCGGCTCATTGGGTCAGGGTTTCGGGCCAAGCTTGTAGCCGCGTTCATCGGATTCTCGCTGATCCCCACGATGTTGTTGGCCTTCGTTGCGAGCGGATTCGTGAACAAAGCGGTGGATGTCTGGTTCAGTGACCAGATCGACCGGGTCATGCGTGATTCGTACGAGGTTGCCAAGATGCAGCACGCCGGGCACATCACGTTGGCAGTGAACAGCGCCCGCGCGATTAGCCACGAGATTTTTCGTGAAGATTTGCTCATCCCTGAGCAACGCGATTTATTGATCGCGGCCATGGTTCGTAAACGTGCTGAATTCGGTGTCGCAGGCATTGAGGTATTTTCCGAAAAGATGGAGACACTTGCGAAGTCACTCGACCAGGACGTGCCGCCCGGTGTGCTTGATTTGCCGATCGGTCAACTCGTGCTGCAGGCGATTAATGGCAAGCAAGAAACGAACACGGTGCAGGAGGCACTGACAGGACGGCTTGTGCGGGCCGCCGCTCCGATAGCCGCAAGCGGTGGAGGCGGCGAGGTCGGCGGAGTCGTCGTGGTGGATGCCTATGTGCCGGAATCCTTACTGACGAAGATGGAGGGGATCGGGCGGCAATACGAGGAGTACAAGCAGCTCAAGGCCATGAAGAATCCGATCAAAGCCGGCGCATATCTCTTTGTGGCCGTCATTACGGTCCTGATCCTGTTCGGGGCGACGTGGTTCGGGTTTTATGTGGCGCGCAGCATTACCGTGCCGATTCAGCGGTTGGCCGAGGCGACGGATGCGATCGCCCAGGGCGACTTGTCCGTTCGGATCGACGCCAAGGCGACCGATGAAATTGGCACGTTGATCGATTCGTTCAATCGCATGACGGCAGACTTGCGGAGCAGTAAATCCGAGATCGAATCGACCAACGCTTCTCTCCGCCAGAGCAACGTGGAACTCGACCGGCGCCGTGCGTATATCGAAACAGTCGTTGATACCATCGCCGCGGGCCTGCTCTCGATCGACAGGAACGGGATCGTGACCAATTTCAATCCATCCGGCGAACAGATACTCGGACTCACGGCCAGTCGGGTGCAGGGGCGTCAGGCAAACGAGGTGTTCAAGGAATTCGGACTCACCCTCTTTCAAACCCTCTATGACCGCATGCTACAGGATCAGCGGGACGACTTGACGCTCGACGGGACGGTCGAGGTAGAAGGCAAGTTCTTGACCGTGGCGCTGCACGGCTCACGCATGAAAGACGAGTCGGATCAGGATCTTGGTATCGTGCTCGTCTTCGAAGACCTGACGGAATTGCTGAAGGCCCAGAAAGTTGCAGCCTGGCAGGAAGTGGCGCGGCGTGTGGCGCACGAAATCAAGAACCCGCTCACGCCCATCCAGCTGTCGGCGCAACGAATGAGGAAGAAGTTTCTGGAAAAGTCGCCGGACTTCGACCGGGTGTTCGATGAATCAACCAACGTGATCGTCAACGAAGTCGCCAGCCTCAAGCAGATGGTGGACGAGTTTTCGAAGTTCGCCCGGCTGCCCGCGCCACAGCTGGCGCAGCAGTCACTCCACGATGTGATAAACGAGGTAGCGGCTCTTTACCGGGGAGGCCACAAGGATATCGAGTTGCTCGTCACATTGGACGAAGATTTACCGCCGTTGAAATTCGACTGGGAGCAAATCAAGCGTGTGCTGGTCAATCTGCTGGATAATGCGATCCAGGCGATGAATCAGAAGGGAAGGGTTTGGCTGACGACGCAATACGACACGAAACGCCGGCGGGCGGTCGTGAGCATTGCGGACGAAGGCACCGGCATTGCGCCGGAAGACCAGGAAAAACTCTTTGTGCCTTACTTTACGAGGAAGAAGACCGGAACCGGTTTGGGGTTGGCGATTGTCCGGCGTATCATCACGGATCATGAAGGGCAGATTGCAGCGGGAAACAATCAGCCGCGGGGGGCGGTGTTTACATTTGAGTTGCCGGTATAAAATGGTGAAGCGTGAACGGTGAGAAGTCAGAGCGTGGTGCTGCCGACTATGTGCGCACCATGCATAACGTCTAACGTGTAACGGAGCGCTATGTCGGCATCTATTCTGGTCGTTGATGATGAAGAATCCATTGTGTCGTCGTTGAGCAGCATCTTGGAAGATGAAGGCTATGATGTATCCGTGGCCAGGAACGGGACGGAGGCGTTGAAGATTTATACGACCGAACCTCCCGATCTCATGTTGCTCGATATCTGGATGCCCGAGATGGACGGGTTGGAAACGCTGCGGCGCGTGAAGGAACTGGTGCCGACGGCGCAGGTCATGATGATGTCGGGCCATGGTTCGATCGAAACGGCGGTCAAGGCGATCAAGCTGGGGGCTTATGATTATATTGAAAAACCGCTCTCGCTCGAGAACGTCACCCTCCGCGTCAAGCATGCCTTGGATCAATATCGGTTGGAGCAGGAGAACCGCTCCCTGCGGACCAAGGTCGAGAAGAAGTTCGAACTGGTCGGGCAGTCCCAGGCGATGCAACAGCTTCGCCAGCTCATCGATACCGCCGGGCCGACGAACAGCCGCGTGCTCATCGGCGGTGAAAATGGAACGGGCAAGGAACTCGTTGCACGGGCCATTCATCTGCAAAGCGCCAGAGCAGATCGGCCTTTTGTAGCGGTCAACTGCGCGGCGATTCCCGAAACACTGATCGAAAGCGAGCTGTTCGGCCATGAAAAAGGCTCCTTCAGCGGCGCGACCTCGATGAAGCGAGGGCAGTTCGAGCAGGCGGACGGAGGCACACTCTTTCTCGACGAGATCGGCGACATGAGTCTGAGCACGCAGGCCAAGGTGCTGCGGGCGCTGCAGGA
>NZ_CDLUDY010000097.1:0-3827 GCF_975968855.1 Petrachloros mirabilis | reverse complement strand
GTCGGAGTAATCAATCCAAGCAGCATATGCATCGTCGTGGTTTTCCCGGCACCGTTCGGGCCCAAAAGACCAAGAATCTCTCCGGGTTTGATGGAAAAAGACAGGTCGTTCACGGCAACGAATTCGCCGAAATGCTTGGTCAAATTCGTGACTTCAAGAACAGGTGTGGTCATCGGATACTGACGCTGGCCTTTAGAAGGAAAGAAAATCTGCGATTTTTTCCGGCAGATGACAGGTTTCACACTTTCGACTGAGCACCTTGCCCTGATGTTCGGCTTTTCCGTCGTGGCACCGGAAACAGTCGTTGAGTGCCCTCGTGTAAAGATAGGACCCCTCCGGACGATCCGGATGCCACGGCTTGCTGTCCGCCGAAACGTGCCCGCGCGGGATCACGATCGGATAGCCCTTGATCGGCTGATCGTGCACCACACCGGAGTGGCATGTCGTGCAACCCTCCCCCCGCCCTCTTGCTGAAAAAGCCTCCATGTGCTTACGATGACTCATAATAAGGCCGACATTCTTTGCCAGAGGCGGCAGGTCACGCGGAGCGATCTCAGACACCCGCAGAATGTGGCGGTGACACCCGAGACATACGTCAGAATCGACATGGGCCCTCAGTTCATTCGGATCTGGCGGAGTCCCGAAAAGATAAATCACCGTATCCTTCGTGCCGTTCCATGCCTTATCATGCAACCACCCCTCGACACCAGGTCTCACATGGCAGGCCACGCACGTCACCTCTTTATGTGACGACTTGACCCAGCTCTCATAGGAAGGAGCTATTGTATGGCAGCTTGCACAGAACTTTGGATGGTTTGTCAGAGGAATGCCGAAACCGCCGATCGCAACGGCTCCGACGATCACAACCAGGACGATTGTGGTCCTAGACGTCCAGTTCATGCTCCGAACGAGCACGTTTCAAGGGGAACCGCTCCATCAACAGCGACGCCACCGAGGATACATTGTTGAGATCGAATACCGGCACATTCACATCAACCGGCTTATCGGAGACAACCGCCAACAGGCCTTCCGGCGAAATCGGAATCTCGCCAACTTCTTCGCGGATGATGACGATCTTCGGATAGCCTTCGTTCTTCCAGCCTTCGGCGATAATAAGATCATATGAATGATCCAGGAATCGGTCGCGCACATCCTCGACGTTCATCTGGTCCGAAACGTCCGCAAACATGGCCATCGCACCCTTCGACAGAATCACGACACTGCTGGCCCCGGCCTGTTTGTGACGCCAACTATCCTTCCCTTCCGTGTCAAGATCGAAACCATGTCCTGCATGCTTAACCGTCGCAACCTTGTAACCCGCGCGAACAAGTTCCGGAATCACTCGTTCAATAAACGTGGTCTTCCCGCTGTTGGAGCGCCCGACAAAACAGACGATCGGCACGGCCATGGTGAAAAGTTCCTTTCGCGCCTCAACAACAGGAGAGTCGATGCGGCCCCGTATGGACATGGCCGTCGTGGCTGGACCAGGCTTCACCGCTCAGTAACTGGACGGGAACCAGATCTCCTGGATTCAGCCGTTCCACTTCGACCGGGATGTCGATCAAACAGTTCGCCTTGACCATCGATGTGAGGATACCGGATCCTTGATCTCCGGTGGTCCTCACCTTAAAGGTTCCGTCTTCCCTCGTGAGCACCCCGCGGAGGAAATGGCGGCGGTCCGTACGCTTGGTAAACTTTTCAAGAAAAACGGCTTGGACAACCGGCCGTCCATAGCTTCGATGTCCGCTCATCTTGAGCATGGCCGGGCGGACCAACTGCTCAAACGTTACCATGGAGGACACGGGATTCCCGGGAAGACCAAATGCCAGCTTGCCCTGGATTTTTCCAAACGCGAGGGGTTGGCCCGGCCTGATCGCAAGCTTCCAGAAATTCATTTCTGCTCCGAGATCACGAAACACAGCTTTCGTAAAGTCGTAGTCACCCATAGAGACGCCGCCGGAAAGCACCAGGATGTCCGCCGTCAATCCGTGTGAGATTTTTTCTTTGAGGGCTGTCGGATTGTCCTTGGCGATGCCGAGAAGAAAAGGAATTCCCCCTGCATCCTGCACAGCCGCCGCGATACCGTAGCTGTTTGAGTTGATGATTTTTTCTTCGCTGAAACGTTCATCTAAATCTGCCAGCTCGTCTCCGGTAGACAAGATGGCAACGCGGGGTCGTTGATAAGCAAACACGAATGACTTGGCCAGGATGGCCAGCATCCCCGCTTCTCCAGGACGAATGACCGTCCCCTTGGAGATAATCCGCTCCCCCTTTTTCACATCTTCGCCCTGCGGACGAATGTTTGCTCCTTTGGATTCCGGTTTAAAGACGCGAACAGAGTCGGGGGTATGCTCCGTATCTTCGACTTTTAAGACGGTATCGGCACCCTTCGGAACCGGCGCGCCAGTCATTATGCGGATCGCTTGCCCCTGCCTGACGGTTTTCTCAGGCATTTTGCCCGCCGGGACGTCTTCAATCACCGTCAATGTGACCGGTTTTTGAATAGCATGCTCCTGCTTTATGTCCTCCCAACGAACCGCGAATCCATCCATGGCGCTGTTGTCCCATGGAGGATTGTCGCGTTCGGCCACAATGTCCTCGCCGAGCACGCGTCCGAACGCATCGAGAAGCGAGATTTTTTCCAGCCCTAAAATAGGAGTGGAATCGAGTACGGTCTTCTGGGCTTCTTCGAGTGGCGTCAAGCCCTGAGTCGCATCTTTGGCCTTCATACCTTCCTTTAATCCTATGGATGCCTGCGGGGCGCAACGTTCACGAGTGACCCGCTCTTCTTGCAGAACGCTTCAACTTTGTTCGCAATCTCATGATAGGCCTCGGCCGTCGGTGTATCCGAGTAGAACATGGCGAACGGTTCACCAGCATCCGATTGCGTAACGACTTCTGGGTCCAAGGGAATACGCCCGAGAAAGGGGACACCCATGTCCTGCGCCGACGCTTCTCCGCCACCCTTTCTGAACACTTCTATATGGCTGTGGCAATGTGGGCACTCCAGCCCACTCATATTCTCCACAATACCGATGATCGGCACTTCGCTGTCTTTGCAGAACGTCACGGACTTGCGGGAATCCAGCAACGCCACCTCCTGCGGCGTCGTAATAATCACCGCTCCGCTGACGTTGCCCAACAAATCGATCGTCGTGACCGATTCGTTGCCGGTACCGGGAGGAAGATCGATGAGCAAGAAATTCAAATCCTGCCATTCCACCCCGCCAAGCAATTGGTTGATGAATTCATACTTATAGGCATCGCGCCAGATGATGGGATCGTCCGGATTCTGCAATAGGAACGACATCGACGCAATCTTGAGATTGTAGGCCTGAAAGGGGATGATGCCGCCGGACGTGCTGATCTTCAGCTTCTGCCCTTCCGCACCGACCATTTTCGGAATGTTCGGGCCGTGGATATCCATGTCGCAAATCCCGACGTGCCAGCCTTTCAGCGCCAGACTCACGGCGAGGTTGGTCGTACAGGTGCTTTTTCCCACGCCCCCCTTGTTGCTCATGATCAGAACCTTGTACTCGATCCGCTCCATTCGCTTCGCCACCAACCAGCGGCTATGCCCTTCCTTGTCCTTCTGACAGGATTCGTTTTCGTCGCAGATCGCGCAGGCCCACATGTAGGTACAGGCATCGCTTCCGCCGGATGTCGGAGTCTGAATCATGTTCAATTCGCGAGGCATATTCGTTGTATCCTTCTTTCGATAGGAACCTGTTGTACCGTTTACCGTCTCCGGCTGCCAGTCGGTACGCCGACGTAGTCACCGTCTCCGGCGCCGGACATCGCAGGCGTCATGGGCTTCGCACCACTTG
>NZ_CDLUDY010000096.1:0-5880 GCF_975968855.1 Petrachloros mirabilis | reverse complement strand
ACGCGGAAATGGGCCGGCACTCTCAAGTCCATGCAGGAAATGTCAGCGACGATGCAAAAACCGGTTCGCTTGTATGTTGACATGGAACGAGGAACCTATTGGCCGGTTATTCTGCACGGGAATGAGGAGAAGGCTCCGCTCGATCCGATATGGGCGACACCACGTACTCTCCCGGAGCCCGTTCGTTTCACGGACTTTCAAATTGCTGGGAAACGGCAAGATTCCGGAAGAGTCGACATCTTGTTCTACCCGAACGGCCGCATCGACCCTGCCGTCATGCATTTAACGGATACAGACAACAATGTCATGGGCGTGAAAATCGAACCCGTGACATCATTGGTACGCGTGGCCGACCAACATATCGATCCAATAATCCCTCGGCCTATACCGGAGCGCATCCGTACTCTCCTGCAACCTCCTCAGATAGGCGGGCAGCTAACACAACCATCGCAGACTCCCAAGTTGAGCCGCCCATGAGGAAACATCATCAAGAAAGGGAACGAACAGCCGGCACCTCTGCTTTCATGCGTGCAGTCGACGCCAATGGATTCACCCTCCTTGAAGTCGTAATTGCCATCGCAATTCTCGCGTTAGCGCTGCCGATCCTCCTTGGCCTGAGGAATTGGGACCTCGACCTGCACGCCAGGGCTGCGGAGATTACGGCCGCCACCTTCTTGGCTCAGGAAAAATTGGCGGAAGCCGAATTGAGCCCGAGTTTTCCGTTGGGCGAGACCAGTGGCGACTTCCTGAATCCCCCGCTCGGGTATCAAGCGCTCGGGGACGTAGTCAATCGCGCAGACAAATTTCGATGGAAACGCATTGTGACGAGCACGCCGTTGAACGCCGTGCGTGAGGTCAAGATCCAGATACTCTGGCAACAGGGCAACGTTGAAGAACGACTTGAAGTGAGCACCTATGTCTTCGCTACCAGCCAAGCCTTCTGAGAGCGGCTTTACCCTCGTTGAAGTCCTCCTTGCCACAGCGCTTGTGGCCGTCATTGCGGCGATGGTATTCGGCTCGTTGCATCTGAGTACGGTTGCCATCGACCGGGCAAGAGATACGGCATCAAAGGATCAAGTCCTGCGAAGCACCTTGCGCATCATGGCGGAAGAATTGACCGCGGGATTATCGCATAATGCAGCACCGTGGATCGGCATCGATGGACAAAGGGAGGGACAGCCAGCCGATACGGTTGCTTTTTTAACTTTAGGGCAATTTCATGCAGTCGATTCCAGCCAAGATACGGAACTTGTGAGAATTGTTTATACACGAGAGGAAGATCGACTCCTGCGGTTCGTCAGGCGAAATCTCTATGGGATCAATGATGAAACAGTGGAGCAAATAGAATTGGCTTCCAATGTCAAAGGCTTCAATCTTCGTTACTACGACGGCCAAGCCAACACATGGTCCGATACATGGGATGGGAGAGCCAGAAGCGTCCCCCCGGCCTCGGTCTTGATCGAATTGACAATCATGCAAAACGAGTATGACTCGAAGACAATCCGCCAATGGGTTTCTGTAGGAGTACAATCGTGATCAGCCGATTCCCATGGCCTGTCAAACTCGATGTCAGGAAAAAGGCTCTAGGATGGGCGCTGATCGGGCTTGTCAGTTTCCTTCTGTTTCTTGTACTGACTTTTCCCTATGGCCGCCTTCAGGCGCGCATTCTGTCCGAAATCACGAGAGCAACGGGCTGGGAAGTGCAGGCCGCGGATTGGTCAAGAGGGTTTCCAGTCGCAGTGGAATGGCATGATGTGTCGTGGACGAAACCAGGCGTTCAGAGTATTCCAGTCAGTCTCATGCGGGTCAATGTCGGAGTTCCGGAACTTCTCATGGGGCAGCCGGCGGTAGAAGGACTTGTCCATTTTCCTGGAACCGGTCAACTCGGGGGAGGGCAGATGACGGGAGAAGTGATCGCATCCTCCTGGTCATTTATAGGGCCTCTCTCAATGAAAGGCCAACTCCAGCAGATCAACTTGGCCACAATCATCAAACCGTACGTAACCCGCGGTCAACTGGAAGCCGACGTGGCTCAGGAATGGGAAAATCGCGGAAAGGAAGGGATCGTCTTCAACGGGAAGGGATCATGGAACGCCGACATCAAGGAATTGATGCTCGAACGTATCCCCATCGGCAGAGCGGTCCTCCCCTCCTTGGCCTTCAACCGCATAACCGCAGCGGTCACCTGTCGAGACACCACATGTGATCTTATCGAGTTTAAAGGAGACGGGCCTGATGGGACCGTGACGGCTCAGGGCCGTATTCTTCTCCAGAATCCGGTCCATACCAGCACACTAGATATAGGGGTCACAATACTGGCCGGTGCCGGATGGGCTACAAAATCAGCCGGCCTGCCGATCCCCCCCATTTCACCTGGGACCCCTATTACCGTGAAACTGGCTGGATCGGTCGCAAATCCTCGTATAACGCTATAAACTTGTTGTGTTGAACCTTAAATTCAAGTCATATTGAGAAACTCGACTAAGTACCACCTGCTCAGGCTGTTGCAACGATGATTGCCGAATGTGTCGGGCTCGACGTAGGACAGACAGCGATCAAAGCCGTCCGATTCCGAAGACGCCTGACGGGCCGTGAATCAGTCGAATACTTCCACTTGCCACTCCCCTATGCGAGACCGGAACAGGCCGAGCCGGCTCGACGAGCCACCCTTCTCCGTAACTTTCTCTGGCAACACGGATTGTATGAGAGCGGAGACATCGTTACGGCTCTCCCGTGCCAAGACCTCTTTATTCGGACGCTGTCTTTCCCCTTTCGAGACAGTGCCAAACTCGAACAAGTCGTGCCGTTTGAAGTCGAAAACTTAATCCCGATGGCACTGGACGACGTGGCCTTAGGAAGCGTATTGCTGCCGCCGAGGGCAATCGCGGCAGGCAAGAAACCGTCGAAAGGCGCGGAGGTATTGGTCACGGCAGCGCCGAAGGACAAAGTTGCCGAGCATCTCAAGTTCCTGGCTGCTGCCGAACTCAAACCCGCCGCCATCGGTGTCGACGGTATGGCGCTCTACTCGATTACCAAATTTCTCCAGGGGGAAGGCGCGCACGTTCCCCCCAATCTGGCGATCCTCGATGTCGGAGCGACGAAGACTACCCTGTGTCTCGTTCAGGATGGCCGCCCGGTCTTTCTTCGTACCTTACTCTGGGGCGGGAACCATCTTACCCATGCGTTGGCCGTACGGCACGCCTGCAGTTTTGCCGAAGCGGAGCGACGGAAGCGTGCCATGACCGTTCAAGAAGTAGATGCCTGGATGGAACCTCTACTGCGTGAATTGCGTGTATCCCTTCACTCATACGAAAGTTCACGAAATCAACGACTCTCCCATTGTTGGGTATCCGGCGGCGGATCGAAGCTCCGAGACTTGGGTGGATATGTCGCACACGAACTCGGACTGGCATCTGTCGGACCGCGGCATGGCTTCGGGGCGAACTGCCCTCGCGCGTTTTCTATTGCTTTCGGGCTGGCGATTCACCCAAAGATCGTGCGACCTCGTTGGAAATCGAAGGCAATCGGGTCGGACGTAGCACTTGACCTCAACGCCCCGGTCGTTTCCGTCTCCGAAAAGGACGACACCTCGAAGAAAGATCGCCGTCTCGCAATATGGGGCGCTCTCCTTCTCGGATTGCTGGGACTCCTGGACCTCTCGATTCATTTGATCACGAAGGAGTCCACGCTCAAGGATGTGAAGCAAGCCCTCCAAACGCAATTCACGCAATCGTTCGGCGGAGAAGCCACCCCGGGGGAAGAACTCGATGTAGCCAGGTATAGAGTCGCACAGCTAGATAAGAGCCTGGCCGTGGTTGACGGAAGCCAATACAACGTCTTGGCCAGTATGGCAGACTTAACTAAACAGCTCCCTCCCGGAATTAAGCTGACCGTGCGGGATTTAACCATTGAGGGACCGGCCGTCCATTTCGAGGGGGACACCACTTCATTCGACGCAGTGGAGAAAATCAAACAGGCATTCCTGGCAAATCCGGCGTTCCAGGACGTATCCGTCACCGACGCGCGAGTCGGTGCAGTACCCAATCAAGTCGTCTTCCGGCTCACGTACCAGGTGCAACACCCATGATAGCGATCTGGAAAGAGCGTTGGCGCAACCTTGCGCCCAGGGAACGGGTCATTCTTGGAATCGGCGGTGTCGTAGTCTCCGCCAGTCTGCTGTTCCTCGTAGTCGTCGAACCCATGCTGATGAAAATCGATAAAATCGAGCGACAGGCCATCAGAAAATCGAAAGAGCGTACGGAACTGGCAGAGTTGGCGAACGAGTTCGTGGCGAAGCAGGCTCGGCTGCAACAGATTGAGAAGCGGTTAGCGCCGGCCACAGGTGAGTTCTCACTCTTGGCCTTCATGGAAGATGCGGCGAACTCCATACAGGTCCGTGATCGCATTACGGGAATGCAACCGCAGCAACCCGTGGCTATGCAAGGCTATCAAGAAACCGCTGTCGACCTCCGCCTTGATGGAGTCCAGTTCCCCCAACTTTTGGCTCTGCTAGCTGCCATTCAGCAGGCCCCCTACGACGTGCAGGTGAGACATCTCCAGATCAAACCCAAGTACGACAACCCCCTCAACCTGGATGCAACGTTGAGAATCGTCTCTTATGCTAAGGCGTGATGAGCGCGGCGTCGCCCTTCTCCTCGCCCTCCTTGTCCTGGCCCTGCTCGTGGCATTGATCCTGGAGTTCGATGGAGAAGCCAGGCGTGAATATCGCGATGCCGCAGCCTTCCGTGACAATTTTAAAGCCACGGTCCTAACGCGAGCAGCTGTTCAAGCGGCACGGGCCGTGCTGCAACAAGATCTCCTCAAAGATAAGCAGACCGGAGAATTCTACGACTCACTCACCGACCTTTGGGCTTTCCCGATCCGTCAATACACCATCGGCGACGGACTGCTCTCGGCTCAGATTGAAGATGAGCAGGGGAAATTGAACCTCAATGATCTGGCCGTCAGCGGCGTTCCAGCCGCGAAGAAAATAAAAATCCTCAGATTTAAGCGCCTCTTCGAGCTGCTGCAGATTAATCCGGATCTGGTTGACGCCATCGTCGATTGGGTCGATACGGACGACATTCCCGAACCAGCCGGGGCAGAATCTCTCTACTACCAATCACTCAGACCGGCCTACCGTGCTGCCAATGCGCCGTTTCAGACCGTGCGAGAATTAAAGCTGATCAAGGGAATGACACCGGAAATCGTCGACAAATTGGTCCGCTATGTGACCATCTACCCGGCCGAAGGAGAAAGCAAAATCAACATCAACACGGCAGATTCATTGGTGATCCAGGCACTCGATCCGGACGTCACACAATCAATGGCGGCGGAGATCATTCAGGCGAGACCGTTTAAGAAGATCATCGAACTGGATAAGGTCGCCAGTGCCAAAGAAACCTTTGCCCGCCTTCGCATTCCGCCTGTCTATGATGTCAAAAGCAGCGTGTTCTCCGGTCGGATGACCCTCACCGTCAGCGAGACGATCAAGGCAGGAGCAGTTGTTCTACAACGTGATGAGGCAACCGGAAATAGCAATGTTCTGTACTTTCGTTTTCTGTAGCAGATTCCTCTTCTCGCCATTAATGCAGATCCGCAGGGAAAATTAACAATTCTGTAACACACCTGTCATTCCGCCGATACACCCCCTTCCTATTGTTGGTGCAACACCATCGCTGCAACCCCAACAGAGGAATAAGGAGGGACGTGTGAGGGACATTGTGAGACATCTCCAGCAGCTTGTTCTAGGCGGAGTACTCTTCATGGCGAGTACTGCGAGCATGCTCATTGGGACAGCCACTGCGCAAGACTTCGGGAAGGCAAACCAGGCCGATACCGCCAATAGCGCTGATGGAACGGAATCAACTGATGGCACTT
>NZ_CDLUDY010000095.1:0-9546 GCF_975968855.1 Petrachloros mirabilis | reverse complement strand
GTAAAGAGGCCAATTCGGCATGGGCCCCTCCGCTGGAATCAGGGGGGATGTCAGATGATTCTGTTCCAGCTACGGATCTCACCGGGGCCTGAGACAACAGATAGCCAGGGATTGTGTGAGAAAGGGGAAGTGTTGGCGGAAAAGTTGAATTGGCCGTAGGTCCTATTGTGGCGGCACGGCGATAACATTCATGGTCACGGTCTAGGAGGTAGAGCGCTCCATGGGTTGTCGAACCAGCACGACACAATTCTTGGATGATGTGCTCGCTGAGTGAACCAAGGTCTGGTAATGCGCCAATGCGAGTTGAAAATTTTCTGACAAGATCAAGAAGATCTGCAGCGGAGGAAGGCACAGAAGCAGTACAGGAGCGAAGGGTCATAGCCAGATACCTTGTATGCGCCTGTGACTCCTGCCGACGAGGTGACCGGCGAAGACGGACACATATCTAAATGTTCAAAGTTGTACAGCGAGGAAGTATACACTGGGCTAGGTGCTGGGGCTAGAGGAATTCCTTTTTCCGGCTACTGCCATGAGCGCATGGCCGTCAAGAACTGGTAGGACGTCAAATGCCGTTAGCCCAGCTTGCTCTATAAGCGCTGAGAGCTCGTCTCTATCAAAGGTATGAATCCTCATTTGGCGGATGGCTTCGCGGAGCCTTCCGAAAAATGAGAGCAGCGGTTGTGCATCCACACCGAATTCATCCTGATTGGCCTGCCGGAGGTGATCTCTGTACAGTAAGGCGAGATCTGTATCGGGGTGGAACGTTGTCACGATGAGTCTGCCTTCGGGGTGCAGGACGCGGTGCCATTCACGGAGTGTGGCAAGCGGTGAGCGCACATAGGGCAAGGAAAGGTTGGAGATGAAGCGGTGCAGGCAACCGGTTTGAAACGGAAGGGCTCTCTCCCAATCAGCCTGAACCCAAGCGACGGTCAGGGCAGAAACGGCCGTCTTGCGTTCGGCGAATCCGGTTGAGATCTCTCGACGGAGGGATTCAACGGCATGGCGTGCGCGTGCGATCGTGTCCCGGGACTGTCTCACTCCGATCAAAATGGGGGGAGCCGTAACAGCCCAGCCCGCTTGCCTCACTTTATAGAGGTGATTCACGATTACGGCGCGAACCAGATCGCTCTCTCCAAATGTGGAATCGATGACCTTGCTACCGGGGTTAATTGGCGCGACCGAAGCACAAATATCTTCAAGAGCTTTCCGGTATCGGTGGAGGTTGTCAAGCTGCGGGATCTGAGACAGGTGAACGGATGCTAAAGCATCCCGACCGACCTGTGTCCCGCCGTGCATTAGACAGGTGTGCTCACGTTCAATTCGTCGCTGTCTTGTGAGGTCTTGGCGAATTGAGGATTCACCGTACGGGAGCGTCGGCGTAATTCCGAGGGCTGAAGAAATC
Organism: Petrachloros mirabilis; assembly: GCF_975968855.1. Lineage (NCBI taxonomy): Bacteria > Bacillati > Cyanobacteriota > Cyanophyceae > Synechococcales > Petrachlorosaceae > Petrachloros > Petrachloros mirabilis. The sequence continues at coordinate 8,144 of NZ_CDLUDY010000095.1, read as the reverse complement.
TGATGCAATACCTGTTTGAATGCAGGAGGGTGGGGCTCGAAAGATGTGAGTTTGTTATCCGTGAGTGTCGTAGGAATGTTTGCCAGCCTTGTTTGTGAACTTAATGCCGTGACGAACGCATGGGGCAGATCCTGGGGTGGCAGTGAACTCCCGGCCGGGGTGGGTCCCGTAATAATGCTCAGGGGTGATTGATTAGAACGGAGGTCCTCTATAGTGGAAGCCAGATCGGTATATCGTCCTGCAATCAGATCACCGACAAACAGGTCGGCATTGATGTTCAACCCGAGCAAATTGGCGATGCCACGCCGCAGGCCGAAGCGATAATCTGCGACGAGGTTGTGCCCGTGCACAGACAGTAGTATCGCCTCGATATCGGTGGAGAGATTGATGAGCAATAGCAGATCGAGAGGCCGATTCTGTGCGAAAGCTTTCAGAGCCGCCCGTGCGCCCAGATCGCTGGCGATTACTGCAAGCGGTGTCCCGGGCCAGGTATGTCTAACGAATTCGATGACCCTGGTCAGGTCATGCTGTATGCCGCGCAATGTCGTGTGCTGCAATTCTCCTTCGCTGTTTCCGAGATGGTTCGTATGGTCGTAGCGCAGCACACGAATCTGGTGAGCCGCGAGGTAATGGGCGAGCGCCGCGTAATCGTACGCGGTCTGACCATATCCCGGAGTGATAACGACAATGGGGAGAGTGCTCTCAACCGGAGGGCTCAAATGATTGTCCGTAATGGCGATCGTCTGGCCTCTCGCATTGCGGCATTCCCGCGGAACCGTGAGTACGGGAACGGACGCCGTAAGAGCTTCATTTGCCAATTGAGTGGCGAGATATTGGTAGACGGCGCGGTGAAGCTCACGCTCGGCACGAGGAGTTAAGGGATCGAAACGGACACCGATTCGCATCGCATAGGAGACTCCTGGCAGACGGAGTGCATCGGGGGCCGTTGGATCCTGTACGGACCAGACGATTCGGGCGGGGAGAGCTGTATCTGGAGCGTCGGGAGTATGGGGGCCTTGGTCGCGGCTTCGGTAGGGAGGGGGAAAATGAATGACGACCGGTTTCCGGATGTCTTCCGGGCCCATTCTCACCTGCAGGCAGGCACCGCTACGGCTGATGTTGAGAACATGAGCCGTGAGACGGCTGGCTGGCTCTTGATAGCGTTCTGTTTCCAATCGAGCCGGAAGTGAGAGTACTACGCGCACTGTTTCCCGACGATCCTGATCAATCCGCCGATCCTGCAAAGCCTGATCCGTCTCCCGTGGTACTCTCTCCACCGTTTCGAGGAGCACTTCGACGGTAAGAGTGACCGCCTGATCGCGCACGGCTTCAATAAGCGAATCCAATACGGCTCTCTCAGTCTGCTTCATCGAATGAAACACGAGGATGAGGTGCGAAAATGGTGGACCTTCCGTCGCAGCACGATCCGAGACTGTCCGCTTGTGGGCAAGACCGCTGAGTTCGAGGATACCCACGGCTGTTTTCACGACGATATAGGCTTCTTGAGTCGGGATGGGCGGAAACTCTGCTGACAGCCTGATGCAAGCGCCTCCGAGGCCGATGTTAATGAGCATGCCTTCCCAGGTCGATGCACCTACCGTGACCCGAGCAGGGAGTGTCGTGGCGGTCCGGGCTGTCGCCCGCCGATCTTGCCCAACGAATCCACCTTTCCGTGAGACGGTTTCTGGAGGTATCGGCTTCGAGATCTCTCTTGACGGCGCAATTGCAGGTGAAGGGGGTTCCGGTAGAGGCGTTGGTTCGGATGGCAGTTGTGGGCCATTGGGAAGACGAAGTCGAAGATGTAAGGGACCTGTTGCTGGTGCAGAGATGTCGAGAGTCCCGCCAAGGTCCTTCGCTTTTTGGTACAAGTCGAGCAGGTCAATTGGCTCGGCCGAGGTAGGAAGCGGCGGCACTGGCGGCTCGCAATCTGATTCATCGATCTCAATGTCGATTTGGTTCAGGGACGTGAGTGGGAACAGAGTCGGCCATTCTGGCGACGCGAGGGGACCGACGACGCTCGTCTTGATACGAAGTACACGATGACGATCAACGGTCTTAAGATAGGACTTAGCGTAATTAATCAGGTGATGAACCAGATCAACGGTCCGTTCCCTATCTCCTCCGTAAGGGGCAAGGAACGATGCGAAGTCGGTCGTGACATCCTGGCGCGCCAGTTGGTCCGGGGGGATTGAGGAAAGGAGGTCTTCAATCAGCTGATTGACCGTGAAGCCCTGATCTGCCTTCTCAGATTCCTGCGCAAGCAAATCAAGGCGTTCTCCGAATTTCGAGGCGGCGACAGCCCCTTCCGCAAGTGTCTGGATACGCTCGAGTACGCGGGCGTCACGGAGGACCGAATAAAGTTGCTGGGATTCCGTGAGCAACGTGGAAAGAGGTTGCTGAAGCTCTCGCGATAAGGTGGTGATCTGTTGGGCAAGGCCATGTAGTGCCCGTGTGCGTTCCAGCCGTCGTTGAAGTTCCTGGATTACCAATTCTCGGCTCTTTCGCTCAGTGAGATCCCGAATGATGCCCACAGTTCCAAAGTAGCGGTGCGAGGCGTCATAGATTCCCCTTGCGCTGATCATGCCTGCGACGAGACGTATCTCTTCACCCCGAACCTCTCTTCGTTGGAAAATCAGTTCATGGCTGGTTGTGGCGCGGGCACCGGTTCTGCGTTCGTTGAAGCGAAATCGGGCAGCCTGTTGCCCGCTTTCCGGGAATAGTGTGTCGTAGGGTTGTCCGATAAGTTGTGCGGGCTCGAAGCCAAGTAATTCTTTCAGATTTCGGCTGATGCTGACAATTCGCCCTTCCGCATCAAGCTGATACGCTATATCCCCGAGCGACTCAATAAGTTGAAGATAAGTAGTGACTTCGCGAGTTCCGGACGGTACGTCTTCCGTCCTGGCGAGTGCCTCTTTTGCGCAGAAGAGCAGTTCCGTCAGGAAAGCGGGAGAATGCTTGTAGAGATAGTAGTCGACCCCCGCTTGTAGCGCCTTCGTTGCCGAAGCCGAATCGGTGCGTGTTGTTTGCAGGATGATAACTGTGGATGGCGATTGCCGTTTCAGAAGTTCTGCGAACGAGGCAATGTCTTGCGGTATGCTGTTATCGTCAAGAACGAAGAGCGCCCATGGCCGATCCGTCGCGGACATAGTAATGGCTTCTTCTGCGGAGTAGGCCGATTCAACAAGGCATTCGGGGAAGAATCCACGGAGGCTGATAGTGACGAGTTTGATCTCTTCGGCATGTTCATTGACGATCAGAATGGCTGGGGGGATGCTCTGTGGCATGAACAGGTCCTATTGTTCGTCTAATATGTCCGCCCTCCACGGACAGGAACGGACGCAAAAAGCCCCCTGCGCCTTTACGTCCTTCGTGTTGATCGGGTCAGGCGTGCACGAACAAGAAGTCGTCTGCACGGTGTACGCATCTGCATAGCATAGGCAGTGGGGAGAAACACAGCCCAAGTCCGTCCAAAATGGCTCCTGCTTTGGTAGGGGACTAATGCACAGAATTGGAAGTTCGGACAAAATTGTCCGGATGGATTGATGGAGAAGTTCTTTTCAGAAGCCGTGCAGAAAAGGATTAATTGCCGGTCAGCCACCTGCGTGTGGCTGACCGAGAGGGAAGCTTTTATTATCGCACGCTGGCAGTTTTGGCATTCGGACAGGCACCCGGTGTCATATAGAGGAGATAATTGCCCATGCCATGTTGGGCTTCCTGTTTGTGCAGGGGATGGTGATGGACCATCAGCATTTCATAATCTTCTTCTCTAGTCACCGGAAAACCCTGTTCGTCTTTGTAGACTTGGTGTGGCTGAAACTCCAGGAATGTTCCGTCCTGTGTGACGTCAGGAACAGTTCGAAGGAGAGTCCGCTTCCTTGTTTTATTCTCCAAGGCAATTAAGAGCAATTCGTCATGGCCATGAGGATAGGCAAATTTCACACAGCCATCCATGAGGAATTTTAACGGAGCCCTGTGGACTTGCACGCCGGGCTTGATCTCGATGCCTTCATCAGTCTGGTCCGGCCCTCGCTCACCGAACTTGCTGTAGCAGACCACGTTCACGCCCACCTGGTAGACATCCATTTCTTTGACAGGTGTGCCTTCCGGCGCCATGTACATCGTGAAGGTGGCCATAACGTCTTTTGTCGGCGGTGCCTTGTGGTAGAAGGCTACAACAGACATTAAGTGTTCTCCCTTTCCGAGTTTGACTCCATAACCTTTCGGAAACATAGCTTCCGTCATCTCTAGTCCTGCCCCGCCGAAAAACAAGGGTTCGCCAGGGCACGATACGCTGGGCTTGTCATTGTTCATCATCAGGATGTGGTGCAAATAATTTCGGGGAAGCGGTTTTCCTGCCTTGGTAAACACTGCCGATTTATAGCCGATCATGTACATATCTTTGGGGAGCTGGAAGATATGCTTCGGCATCGATGCCGCTAGATCACCTTCGTGACCAGAGGGAAGATCGATTGGACCGAAGGTAAGTGTGACGGTATTGTCCTTGATCGTTACGACTGTCGTCGTTTGGTTCTTCAAAGTCGGGATCGCATGATGGTCGTGTCCCCCATCGGCAAAGGCCGGCGAACCGAATAGCAGGGTGACCGCAATCAGGATAATCCAGAGCATAATTCCTCCTAGAGAGAATGGGACGAACCTGTCATCATAATGGAACTCCGACAGGTGATCTTTCGGTCGCCACGAACTGTTTTTGTATCAGGGTGTCACGGGTACCGGAGTCATCCGTTTCCAATGGTATGTCCCGCCATGTTCCCTTGGAGGGATGTTCTTTTGCGTTCCCACCCTTGTGTACCACCACACTCCTTTGGCTTCTTTGCCGTCTTCGGATAAAAGAAGTTCAAAGCCTCCCTCGCGGTCATTGCCCGGTTGATGCCACGTACCTTGCCAAAGTCGATCGGAAAATTTTGTAGTGACGAATCGTCCGCCGTGTTGCGTGTAGGGGCTGTTTCCGGCTTTATCGAGAGTCGCTTTGTAACGTTTGTCGTCCTCAACTTCGAGGATGTCCCATTCTCCGCTCAAGTCCGTGGTCGACGGATGAGACGAGTCTGATATCAGTGAGGAGGCAACTTGTCGTGACGTTCGGTCGTTCAGCGCAACGGCGGCGCCAGCGTTGCGAAACGATTCGTGCCAGGAGAGCAATACCCATTGGCCATTCCGGCGTTCCAGCACGCCTGTTTCACGGAGCGGGAGCACGGCCCGACGCGTGGCGCCGTCTTCTACGACTGTTCTGATGTAATCGAGTTCCATCGCATACCAGGCAATCTCGCCTTTCGTCCAGACCTTCAGCGATTGTATAGGCAATTCGAGGGAAGCGGCGGCTGAAAATTCCTCCAACATGTCCCGTTCAAGATCCGCCCAGCCGACGTACTTCCGACCACCGATCGTATAGCTCGTGATGTCATCGTCGTGGGCTATCAATTTAGAAAGTGTGTCCATGTCCTTCTCGGCATTGGCCCTCACCAGAGCGCGAACGGCCGCTTCTGCACCCTCTTCCGTGGCCGCGAGGCTGAAGGACGCCGTCAATGCCACCATGATTGCTGTGAAAAGGTACAGCAGGTGACGAAAGCGCACAAACATAATCGGTCTCCGTCTCAATAATGGATGAGCTGATGTTTTGCGAAGCATCGTGTGGCTGGAGAATCAGGCTACATGGCCGGTAGGGTCTTGTCAATGGCGAGGCTTCCCGACTTTGTCGGAGTCGTAAAGCCACAGACAATGACCGTCACATTATCCTCGCCTCCCTGACGTAAGGCGGCTTCAACCAAATCGTGGCAGGCACGACGAGGGTTGCAGGTGTCTCGTGACAAGATGGCGTGTATCGCATTGTCGTCGAGCATTTTGGTAAGGCCGTCACTGCAAAGGATCATCAAGTCTTTGTCGTTGATTGGTATCGACGTCAGTTCGGGTAATATCTCTGAGCCCATCCCGAGTCCTTTGGCCAGCACATGCTTGTCGGGATAGGACTGTGCCTTTGCCTCGTCGATCAGGCCGCGCTCCAACAACATATTGACAAGACTGTGGTCGCGCGTCAGTTGCGTCAAAATCCCGTCATGGAACCGATAAGCGCGGCTGTCTCCTAGATGCGCGATGTGGGCAACCGGCTTCGGTGTTGGAGTGATCGTCATAGCGACCGCCGTAGTTCCCATCCCTTTTAAGGCCGGCTCCTCCTTGACCCTGTTATGGATAGACTGGTTGGCAGCGATAAGGCATTCCATAATTTCGTGGGGGAGCAGACCGGATTGTTGTTTCGACGGTGAGGTAAGTTCCTTCGCTCGCTGGGTTGCGGTGTCGACTGCGAGATGAGCGGCCACGTCACCGCCAGGATGACCGCCCATCCCGTCAGCAATGATCCAGAAATTGCAACTGTTGATTGCGGCAAACACATCTTGATTGGACTGGCGAACACATCCGACATCCGTTCGCCCGAACCCGATCCATCTGGCGTTTTGTTTCATGGAATCGAGTTCCCAATTCCGACAGACGGAGGGCCGTAACGCTGGACCAGCTGCTCAAACAATGTTTCCGCCAGAGGTTCCAGGTTCCTGGTATCTGCCGCGTTGTAACGCAACAGCAGGTCCAGAGCGGACTCGTCTCCCCCTTGCCACCGATGCCAGAGACGCACCGCGTCCCAACCGTCCAATCCGTCGACAGAGTCTTCCCGTTCGATGCAGAGCGTCCGTTCGATAGATTTCAACCCTCCGTGCAACCCAAGGCGGCGTGCCGCTAGGCAAAGGTCGAAATGCGGCTTCCTCCAATTGAGCCGTGGAAAGTTTGCGTGCAGGAACGGAATATCGAATCCAGTGCCGAAAAATGTTACCAAGAGGTCCGTTCGATCCAACTCATCCTCTAAACGGTCTTCAGTCAAATTCTCTCCCCGGACCAGGCTGCTCATTCGTCCGTTCCGAAAGAGGCCAATGACAGTCACCTTCCCCTCGCGGGCGGACAATCCCGTTGTTTCGATGTCGAGATACAGAGTGCGACAGCGAAAAGTATCGAACAAGCGCCAATGGTCGCGGCTCTTGAGGCAGTCGCCAAAGTAATCGGCACGGCCGGCCTGCAATCGCGAATGGGCGGTTTCGAGGGCATCATTGTAGCAACACTTTCTTGCAGATGATATTCCGGGGACAGACGGTTGAGCGAGAAAAGTATTCCATTGGAGGATACCATCCTGCCAAAGACGGCGTTCAGTGGCCGGGCCGATTCCTTGGAGGAGGACAAAGGTTGACGTCAACATGGGTGCGGGATTGTAGCCTTGATTTCACCAGTTAAACAAGCTAGAGTCCGCTAGGGAAGCGTGTTTTCGTGTTTGCATTGTATGGATACAGACAGGAACATTGATGACGGACCAAGCGAAAAAAATACGGATTACGGTGGGGCAGGTTCGGGTTGAGGCGGAATTAAAGGATAACAAGACGGCGAAGGAAGTGTATGCAGCATTACCGGTTGAAGGACCTGTCAACATGTGGGGCGAAGAGTTCTATTTCAAGTTGGCTGGCGTAAAGGACCACCGGGAAACGGCCACGAATCAAGTGAAGATTGGTGATGTAGCATTCTGGGGAGCGGGCCAGGTGTTGGCGATTTTTTTCGGTCGTACGCCGATGAGCATAGGGGCGGAACCGGTGCCTGCCGATCGTGTGAATGTCATTGGTCGCATTGTTGGAGATGCCACTGTATTGAAGCGGGTAATGGGCGCTCCGACGATTCGCGTCGAACAGGTGTGATCGCGATGCGTCTTTCGAGGGAACGGGTGAGGCACATGGCCGATGCGCTTGCTTCCAGGCTCGTGCAAGAAGGTCATGTCGTCTTGACTGGCCAAGACAGGGCTTTTGCCGACGCGATTGATCATGCCGTAACGGAGGAATTGTCTGTGGAAGACCGCTTAAATGCCGAAGTCAGGCAACTGCTGAAAGCGTATGAACAACAAATAGAGCAAGGTCAGGTCGATTATCAGAAAATGTTTACGATGATCAAACAGAAATTAGTCCGAGAACGGGGGGTCATTCTCTAAACGCATTAAGTGAACAGTGAGAAGGGGTAAGGCAGGGAGAGCCGGAAGCTGTTCACGGCTCGCTGTTTGCTGGTCGTATGCTGACTGAAGACAAAGCTAGCCATCTGGCACATGTCAT
>NZ_CDLUDY010000094.1:0-4745 GCF_975968855.1 Petrachloros mirabilis | reverse complement strand
GGCCTGAATGAAGAGGCTGCCGTCTTCCCCTTCGAGCTGGTTGCGAAGCGTCAACTTGACGCAGTCACCTTGATTGGCACGAAGAACCAACGGCTGAATCGTATCGCCCTGGAGGCCCGTGCTGACAGCGCCCGGATCCCACCCTTCTTTGTCACGCGCTTCCCGGTTCTTGGATTCTTCCGGCCGGGCCTTTTCCACATCCTCGGTCAGGATGTACATATAGCCCGGATAGAAATCCAACCAGCGATTCAACGTGATTTCGATGTTGATCATCGATACGTCAAACTGCTTCGTCGGAACGCCGGCTGGACACTTACCGCCTGACGCCAAGACCGGCTCGCCCTTACCCGAATCCGTCATGAGCAGGAAGCTGCTGCCATCCTGACCCATGTACTGGTGCATCATAGACATGTTATTGAACGCACCCGAGGTATGCTGGGCCTTGGCATCCTTCTGAGCCTGCTGCTCCAGCTTCTCCATCAGTCGATGGTGCTGCGCTTCCATCTGCTCCGAACGTTGGGGCCGACCTTCGATCGTGTCCTCCACGACCGTTTGGCCCTTCAACTGTTGCGTCCAGCCCGGCAACGCAACCGGGGTCGCATGGCCATCATGCGACGTTCCTTCTGGACCGGCGGCAAACAGCCACGGTGTTACCACCAAGCTGCCGGCCAGCAGGACGCTGTGGAGCATCAGCGCCAGACCTGTACGCCTCTGCCTGCGTCTCGGTTGAACTGAAAAAGACCTCATGTTTGGCCTCCCCCTTCTGTTGGCGCCGCCTCCGTAGGCGGCCGGTTGAAACACTCTGACTATTTGTTTCTAACTTCCTACTTTCCTAGTTCCTTCTGGAAGAAGCGAACCGGCCTCCGATTGGCATCCGGCCAGAATCTTTGGAGGGTTAGAGCTGGTGAAGGGTTCCTTCTCGCGAAGGAGTGGGTCATTCGGAGGCCGGTCCTAATCACCCAGGCCTTCACCAGCGGCATTTACGTAGCGCAACACCTGTGCCGCGTGAAGACTGATCCGGCGAATAAGACTATTTCTTATTTTAAATTAGCTAGTTAGCATGATTTGTCTTCTTCTCCCGCGGGAACTATATTGCGATGATTTTCTATGCCATTAGACATTCTTAAAAGTGCCTACTAACAGATCATCTATATTTCAACTGCTTAAACTGTCTAATGTATTGGACAGAAATACGGGAGAAATGTGGCAGAGAGGGGCAGGCCAGGAGTTATTCGATTCGATAATCTCGTAGTTTATTGTAGAGAGTTGCTCTGCTGATCTTCAAAAGCTTGGCGGCCTTGGCACGATTTCCATGAGCCTTTTTCAATGCATCAAGAATTCTCGAACGTTCCGCCTGAGCAACCGCATCCTTTGCAACGGAACGAAGGTCCTTGGACTCCACCTGTGATCCCATTGCAACGATATCGCCGCACGTAAGATAAGGGCCGGCCGTCGTGACGACCGCTCGCTCGATGTAGTGCTGTATTTCCCTCACGTTACCGGGCCATGCGGCCTCAGACAACGCATGCATGACATCATGAGAGACGTGTCGCAACGGCTGTCGATGCCTGTTGCAGGAAAGTTTCGCAAAATGCTCAACGAGGAGAGGGATATCGTCTTTCCGGTCCCGCAAGGGAGGGAGGTAAAGCGGCAACACGGCCAAGCGGTAGTACAGGTCCTGCCGGAACCGTTTCGACTTGACCAATTCGGACAGATCTTTGTTCGTAGCGGATATCACGCGAACATCTACCTTGATCGGTTGATTACCGCCAACACGCTTGATCTCTCCTTCCTGAAGAACCCGCAAGAGTTTGGCCTGAAAAGCGGGGCTTGTGTCGGCGATCTCATCGAGAAAAATCGTGCCTCCGTGGGCCTCCTCAAATAAGCCACGTTTCGTGGCGGTCGCTCCCGTAAACGCCCCTTTCATATGGCCAAAGAGTTCGCTCTCGAGCAGTGTTTCCGGCAGTGATCCGCAATCGACGACGACAAAGGGTTTTGTTCTCCGGTCACTCAGCCTGTGAATCGTCTTGGCGACTAGTTCCTTTCCTGTCCCGCTTTCTCCCTGTATGAGGACCGTCGCTTGACTCTCCGCAACGAGGGCGATCATGTCGAAAAGCTGTTGCATCACGGAGCTTCGACCGATCAATTCTCCTAGATGCTCGCGAGCCGCCGGAGGTAGGACCTCATCTGGCACCTGAGCTCCCTGGCCACAGCTCGCTCTTGATCCAGGCTTAAACAGCACGAGCATGGATGCTACTTCTCCATTACCGGCCAGGAGTGGAAACGCCTGCTGCATTCCGCAGGCAGTCCCATCCCCTGCTGCCGTACAGGACACACTCTGGACGTCATGAGATTCGAAAACTTTTACCGCCGGGCATACGCCACAGGGGTCCTTCCGTTCGGCGAAGGCCTGGTAGCATTTGGCCTGTTGCCGATGTCCTTTCCCCTCATGAGCGATCGACCAGGCAGCCGAATTCGCGTACACGACGTTGAAGTCTTGATCAATCACCGCTACGCGTTCGGATATTCCCCCAGCCAATTGCCTGATAGCTTCGATCCGCGCCGCAATAACGGGATCGGCCAGGGAAAACGGTTTTGAAGAATTGGGAGGAGATCCGGCCATCTCGTCGATCTTTCTCGTTAAACGGCTCGTCCAGCTGGACGACCACTAGCTGTTTATTGATAACTGCCTTCAGGCCCTGTCTTCCTGAGTAACCTGCTGCCGTTCCAGCAATTGCTGCACGCAACGTTTTAATTCTGCGATTCGGACCGGCTTATCGAAGTATGCATTGGCCCCGGCCTGTAGAACTGCTGCCTTTGTTGCCGGATCACCAAACCCGGTCATAACGACAATTGGGCATACCGGAGCAACCGTGCGAAGTCGACTAATATAGTCAGCACCCCCTGCCGGCATCCGAAGATCCGTGAGGATCAGATCGGGGGCTGAATCTAACACAACACGAAATGCTTCGTCTCCATCCTTTGCTTCCCTCAACTGGTACCCTGCGCTCCAGAATTCGTCGCAAAGGAGACTCCGCATATCACGATCGTCTTCGACCACGAGCACGACTGGTGACTTTCGGCCTGCCATGGCACCCCACCGTTTTCTAATTTTCAATACCGAACTACGGTTATGATCAACTTTGTGGCAAGGTGCATGCCCGTGTGGGATCAGTTTCTAATGTTCAATTTCCCTGAAAAATCAGTGCTTGGTAAGAGTTTCCCTGAAAAGCAGTGGGGGGAAACACCTCAATTTCCAGCGGGATCGTTGTCGCAGGATGCCACAATGCCACGATCAGATTTTAGGGACAATGTGAGGTGAGGGCTCAACCAAGCAAAGCCCCTGTCTTGCGCTCAAACTTGGCTTTCCTAATTGCCTGGCAACAGGATGGTAAATGTCGTTCCTTTTCCTTCCTCGCTGTCGACGGTAATAGTCCCTTGATGCTCTTCAACGATGCCTTTGACCACCGTCAGACCAAGACCGGTCCCCTTGCCGAACTCCTTGGTTGTAAAAAATGGCTCGAAGATTTTTTCAACCAGGTCCCTTGGTATTCCCTGCCCGCTGTCGGCAACCGTCAGCTTCACCAATTCTTTCCCCTCCGATGACATACCGATACTCAATACGCCTCCTTCAGGCATGGCATGGAGCGCATTCATAATGAGGTTGATGAGCACTTGGCTCATTTGATCCCGATCGGCACGAACTTTCGGACTGGAAGCATCGATCTGGGTTTGGACCTCCACCCGGCTCTTGGCCAGGCGTTCATGAAACATTTCAAGGCTGTCCTCTATTACATCTCCCAGCGCCAGCGGTTCACGCTCAGGGGGCTTGCGGCGAGCGAACGTCAGTAACTGATTCATAACTCTGGTAATTCGTTCAACTTGAGCGACGATCGTCTGCAGCCCTTTCTTGACAGTTTCATCTCTTACCCGCTCCATCAGGTACTCGGCGCGACCGAGGATGACATTCATCGGCGTCCCGATCTCATGGGCCATGCCTGACGCCAACGTCCCGAGCTCTGCCAAACGCTCAGCTTTCTTCAATTGATCCTCAAGACGCATTCGCTCCGTCACGTCTCGTACGAACACTTCCACCCCGACTCCCTCTTCATCGACAAAGCGAGCGGCAACAACCTCTACGTCCACCTCTGTTCCGTCCAGCCGAATAAACCGTTCCACCGCAGGGATCGCCTGCTCTCCTTCATGTACGATTCGATGGATCCGGTGTTTCACCTGATCCATATCCCCGGGATGGATAAATTCTAGAAGAGAACGATTGGTCACATCTTCAACTTTACTTGCTCCTACCAACGCAAGGCCTTGCCGGTTTGTAAACACGATCCGTTCACCGCGATGGATGAAAATGGCGAAGGGCGAAACTTCAATCAGACGACGATACCGAGCTTCACTTTGTCGAAGCAGTTGCTCGGCATGCCTACGTTCCGTGATGTCCCGCAAGACGACTGTGTAGTATTTGTCGCCTCCCACCGTAAAATGAGAAATCGCGGCTTCAATGGGGAATTCCTCCCCTCCAGCACGAACTCCGACCACCGTCCCAAGTTGCCCCATCTTCCGGGTCGTCGCACCGGACTGGCCGAATACCTCTACGTGCTGACCGTGAATAGAGCGAAATCGCTCGGGAAGAAATTTGTCCAGCGGCTGACCGAGAGCCTCACGTGCGGAACACCGGAACATCTGTTGCGCCGCCCGATTGAACAACAGAATACGCTGATCGCTGTCGATCG